>VGCB01000289.1 GCA_016870235.1 Actinomycetota bacterium
GAACGGCTCGCTCGTCGTGCCGGTGCTCGACGCCGAGGGCCGCGTCGTCGATGCCTACGGTCGCAAGATCACACCAGGGCTCCGTCCCGGCACGCCGCTGCACTCGTGGCTCGGCGAGTCGAGGCAAGGCGTCTGGAACGCGGAGGCGCTGACCGCGAGCCGGAGCGTCATCGTCTGCGCCTCGCTCATCGACGCGCTCTCGTTCTGGTGCGCGGGCTTCCGCAACGTGACCGCGCTCGCGGGGCTGGACGGCTCTCTCGACGAGCACGCGGCGGCGTTCGCGAAGGCGGGCGCCCTTCAGGTGATGCTCGCGTTCCGGCGCAGTCCCGAGGGCGACCGCGCCGCGGAGAAGGTCGCGGCTCGCTTCGGCGAGGCCGGGCTCGAGTGCTTCCGCGTCGTGTTCCCGAAGGACCTGGACGCGAACGACTTCCTGCTCAGGTCGCCGGGCGGCTTCGAGGCGCTGCTCCGACAGGCCGAGTGGCTCGGCAAGGGGAAGGCCGCGGCGGTCGATGCTCCGGTGCCGACGGCGACGACCACGCCGTCGATCGAGGTCGAGCCCGCGTCGCTCGGCGAGGCGCAGACGGCTGCGGACTCGCACGAGGACCCGCCGCCCTCGAACGCGCCACCCGAGGCTCCGTCGCCCGTCGCGCCGCCCCCGCTCGCATCTCCGCGCACGACCGCGACCACCGACGAAGTCACGCTGACGCTCGGTGACCGGCAGTGGCGCATCCGTGGCCTCGCCAAGAACGCGGGCCTCGAAGCGCTCAAGGTGAACCTGCTCGTCTCGCGCGAGGGCGCCGGCTTCCACGTCGACACGCTCGAGCTCTACTCAGCTCGGCAGCGGCAGCAGTACGCGACGCTCGCGGCCCACGAGCTCTGCGTCGACGAGCAGGTAATCAAGCGTGACCTCGGCACGGTGCTGCTCCGGCTCGAGGAGCTGCAAGAGCACGCGGCGAAGAAGACCGCCGACGACAAGTCCCCGCGTCCGAAGCTCAGCGACGAGGAGCGGCACGCGGCGCTCGCGTTGCTCCGCGACCCGCGCCTGGTCGACCGCATCCTCGACGACCTCGATCGGCTCGGCGTCGTCGGAGAGCGCACGAACAAGCTCGTCGCCTACCTCGCCGCGACGAGCCGTCTGCTCGACGAGCCGCTCGCCGTCGTCGTCCAGGCCGCGAGCGCGGGCGGCAAGTCGTCGCTCATGGAGGCCGTGCTCGCGCTCGTGCCCGAGGAGGACCGCGTGCAGTACTCGGCGATGACGGGGCAGTCCCTGTTCTACCTCGGCGAGGCCGACCTCAAGCACAAGGTGCTCGCGATCGCGGAGGACGAAGGTGCCGAGCGCGCCGCGTACGCGCTCAAGCTCCTGCAGTCCGAGGGACAGCTCACGATCGCGAGCACGGGCAAGGACGCCGCGACAGGCCGCCTCGTCACGCAGGCGTACCGCGTCGAGGGCCCGGTCGCCCTCATGCTCACGACGACCGCCGTCGAGATCGACGAGGAGCTGCTCAACCGCTCGCTCGTGCTCACGGTCGACGAGGGCCGAGAGCAGACTCGTGCGATCCACGACCGGCAGCGCGCAGCGCAAACGCTAGAGGGCGTGCTCGCGAAGCACGACCGGCCGGCTCTGCTCAAGCTGCACCGCGACGCGCAGCGCCTGCTCCGGCCGATGCTCGTCGTGAACCCCTTCGCGCGCGAGCTGACCTTCCTTGACCACACCACGCGCACGCGCCGCGACCACATGAAGTATCTCACGCTCATCCGCACGATTGCGCTCCTGCATCAGCATCAGCGGCCGGTGCGCGTCGTCGAGCATCGCGGGCAGCGGCTCGAGTACCTCGAGGTCAGCCGCGACGACGTCGAGCTCGCGAACCGCGTCTGCCACGAGGTGCTCGGCAGAAGCCTCGACGAGCTGCCGCCGCAGACGCGCGCGCTGCTCGAGCAGCTCGACGCCCTGGTGCGCGCCGCGTGCGACCGGCTCTCGGTCGCGCGGGCCGACTACCGCTTCAGCCGGCGCGAGGTCCGCGAGGCGACGGGGCTCGGCAACACGCAGCTCAAGGTGCACTTCGCTCGCCTCGTCGAGCTCGAGTACGTGCTCGTGCACCGCGGCAAGCAGGGGCAGGGTTACGTCTACGAGCTCGCCTACGACGGGCGCGGAGGGGACGGCGGCACGTTCCTGCCGGGGCTCGCGGCCGTCGACGGCGCGGAGCACGCCGCTACGACCACGACTTCACGGGGGCACGACGCCGACTTCGCGGGGACCGGACGGGGCCTGGACGGGGCCGAGACGCCCGGCGGACGGAGCGACGAGAGCGCGCTCATGCCGCGGGATTCCGCGGACCTTCGCGCAGACGCCCCGCCCGCTCGCGAAACCTCGCGTACCGGGGCGGGCAGCGAGCCGACGGCGTACGCAGCCGAATCGGAGAGCGCCGCCTGATGGGCAAGCGGGGCGCGCGCAAGCCGAAGAAGATCGTCGGCGACCCGAACGACCCCGAGGGCCTGTACTGCTGGATGCTCCGCTACCTCGAAGCCCTGCGCGTCAAGAACTTCTCCGGCCGCACCGTCGAGAACCGCGAGAGCTACCTCGGCTTCTTCATCGAGTGGTGCGAGGCCCGGTCGATCACGCGACCGCAGGAAGTCACCAAACCCATCATCGACCGCTATCAGCGCCACCTCTTCCACCTGCGCAAGCGCTCCGGCAAGCCGCTGTCGTTCTCGGCGCAGATCGCGCGGCTCGTCCCGGTGCGCGGCTTCTTCAAGTGGCTCACGCGCCAGAACGTGCTGCTCTGGAATCCCGCGAGCGAGATTGAGCTGCCGAAGCAGGAGAAGCGGCTGCCGAAACACGTGCTCACCGCCGACGAGGCCGAGGCCGTGATGCTCCTTCCGAACGTCGCCGATCCGATTGGCCTCCGTGACCGTGCGATCCTCGAGACCTTCTACTCGACCGGCATCCGGCGCATGGAGGTCATCCATCTGACAGTGTTCGACCTCGACCAGGAGCGCGGCACGCTGATGGTCCGGCAGGGCAAGGGCAAGAAGGACCGCATGGTCCCGATCGGGGAGCGCGCGATCGCGTGGATCTCTCGGTACTTGAACGAGGCCCGCCCGCAGCTCGTCATGCCGCCGGACCCAGGCACGCTCTTCCTCACGCAGGAGGGCGAGGAGATCTCGACGCACCGCCTCTCGCAGCTCGTGCGCGACTACGTCGTGGAAGCCGACCTCGGCAAGACCGGCGCGTGCCACTTGTTCCGGCACACCTGCGCGACCTTGATGCTCGAGGGCGGCGCCGACATCCGCTACATCCAGGAGATGCTCGGCCACGTCGAGCTGTCGACGACGCAGATCTACACGCAGGTCTCGATCCGCAAGCTCAAGGCCGTCCACACGCTGACGCACCCGAGCGCGAAGCTGAGTCGCCCCGAGGCCGCGGAGGCCGACGCCGACAGCAACGTCGAGACGATCCCGGAGCCTGCCGCCGCGCCGCTGGTCCCCGCGGAACAAGCCGCCGAGAGCCTGTTCGCGGCGCTCGCCGCCGAGGCCGACGAAGAGACGGCCGGCGTGTAGACGCCGCCGGGCGGGACGGCGCTCGTCGAGCCCTCGTGTCCCGCTCGTCGTCCCGCCGCTCGGCGGCCTTCGTGCCTTCGCCCTGTCCCCGACCGAGCCCGCGTTGTAGAACGGGCGCATGCCGTGGCTTCGCCACTTCGCGCTCTTCGTCGTCTTCGTCGCCGCGCTGTTCAGGCCCGCGGCGGCGGGCGCCTTCGCATCAGCGGCCGATGCAAGCTCGCAGGCTCGCGTCGGGGCCTTCGAGCTCGTCGCCGCCACGCTCGTCGGGCCGGCGAGCGGCGTAACGTGCGGACTGCACGAGGGAATCGGCGCGGCGTTCGACGAGAACGCGTCAGGCTACCGCTTTGCTGCAGGGGGTGCGGGAAGAGCTGCGCCGGAGCTGTCGACAGCCGCGCAACGGTCGATACGCTCGCTCGAGGGAAGGCTCGCCGAGCACGAGTCCAAGTTGGCCGCCTACAGGGATAACCCGTTCGCGTTCGACAACCGTGGAGACCTGGCTCGGAACGCAGCGCGACCTGAAGTCCAACAGCGAATCATCGACGGGCGGATACGTCACCTCGAAGGCGAGATCCGCAACTTCCAACAACAGCTCGAGCGGCTTCGTTCGGGGAGCGTCGAGCCATGAAGGTCCAAGTCGAGGTTCTGCGGGCAGCGCTCAACAAGCTGCTGGACCACGCCAAGGAAGCGCAGGGAGGATCTATCGAGGTGGATGCCGACCTGTACTGGTTCGTGCCGAAGGAGTTGCTCAGCGATCCTGCGGCGGAGCCCACGGGGCTCACTCTTGGTTCTCTTGACGACGACTGGTCCGAGGTCGCGGCGATCGGGAATGGAACGAAGGAGCCCTTCGGCTACGGGCTCGTATGGGCATCGACCGTGCTGCGAGCGATCGGAGATCGAACGCCGTGACGTTGACCTCACCCCCACGCCCCGCCCGCTCGCCACGTCCCAGGCGCGGGGGTGC
>VGCB01000290.1 GCA_016870235.1 Actinomycetota bacterium
GGTCCAGATCGGAAACGCGACGCCGTTGACGGCCGCGACGCCTTCGTAGTCGCCGTAGCCGCGCGGGTCGGAGTCGGGCTGCGTCACATCGGAGCGCATGGTCGCGACGGGCACGGGCGGCGGGAAGGTGCGCCCTCCGTCGGTCGACGCCGTGCAGGCATACCGAGTCGTCCGGCCGTCGGGATCGCCCTTCGTGTCGTAGAAACAGACCCAGTAGGCGCCGATCATCGGATCGACGGCCGATGCGGGCCAGAACTGCTGCCGGCGTCCGCGTACGACCTTGGTGACGGGATGGCCGAGCCGCGTCTTCGGGAACCCGACGATGGTGCGGAGCTCCGGGTCGAGCACCGTTACGCGTACGCCTTGCCCGCCCTGGAAGTCGGTCTGGGTGTAGCTGAGATACACGCGACCCCGAAAGCGACCCGTCGAGGTGTCAACCGAGAGGAGCGGCGCGCTGTGCACGCACTGCAGCCGCAGGGCCCGGATCGGGATCCCTGAGCTGCAGCTCGGGATCGTGACGATCACGAAGCTCGCAGCCTGCTTCTCCTCACCGAACGTCCGGCCGCCGTCGGTCGAGCGCGTGATGTTGAGGCGGAACTTGCCCGCATCCTCCCAGGCGACGTAGATCCAGCCGTTCGCGGCGACCCCGACGGTCGCGTAGACGAGCTCGCGACCCGTCTCGTTGACCTTGACCGGCTTCGACCACGTGCGACCGCCGTCGTCCGAGCTCGAGAGAAGCACGTCGAATGTCGTGTCCCGCTGGATTCGGAACCAGGCCACGTACCTGCGGCCACGGTGGGGGCTGTCGGCGCCCGTGTCGATCGCGATCGCCGGCCTGTCGTCGGCACGCGCGCGTCCGAGCGGCGCCACGCGAACCGGCGCCTCCCAGGGCCCGTCCGGGCCCGCCCGCGACGACACGACAGCATCGGCCGCAGGTCGTCCCCACTCGCCTTGCGCGACAGGCACGGCGTGGTGCGGATGTACGAGAGCGTCTGCCGCCCGTCGAGCCCGATCACGACGCCCGGGTCGGCCGCGCACGTGACGGACCGGCTGGGCGGCTTCGGGTACGGGGTCGAGCTCGTCCAGCTCGCGCCACCGTCGACCGACGAGTACGTCTGCAGCACGCCGTCGCCGAAGCTGTTCGAGGCCGCGAGCAGGATCTCCGGGCTCGTGGGATCGATCGCGATCACGGGCTCGTTCTACGGCCCCGGCAGATCCGAGACCCGACTCTCGGAGATCGCGGCGTGCGCGAGCGAGACGGCGGTAACCATGACGGCCGCGGCGATCGCTCCCACCGCCCATCCCCTCCGAAGCGCTTCTACCACCCGTCCTCCTCTCAGCGCATCCACGCCCGTTCGACCGTCGAGGAAACCGGGCGCGACGCGCCGTCGTCCGACCGGTCGAGAAGGCCTAGGGCTTCGACAGCTCGGTCGGCTGGACGTGCAGCTCCTCGGCGATGCCCAGCTCCTCCTCGCGCGTGTCCTCCGCCGACGCACCGGAGCCGCGAACGCGCAGCCGGATGGCGGCGATGAGCAGCACGACGAGGATCAGCATGATCGTGAACAACGTCGTCGCCGTCCCGAGCGCGTAGAGGTCGGGACGGATCGCAGCCGTGAACGTGAGGCCCGCGATCTGCAGCGGTAGCGTTTGCGTCTCGGAGCCGCTGATCAGGAGCAGTGTCCGGTCGTAGTCGTTCCACGTCAGCGTGAACCCGAACAGGAAGCAGCCGAAGATGCCTGTCCAGACGAGCGGGAGCGTCACCTCCCGGAAGGTCCTCAGCTGATTCGCCCCGAGATCGCGCGACGCCTCCTCGATGTGGTTGTTGTAGCGATTCCAGACGGCGAGCATGACGAGGAACCCGAACGGGATGCCCCAGATCACGTTCGTGCCGAGCGCGGTCTTCCAGAGCGACGTCGGCGTCTCCATGAACCGCCACAGGAGCTGCGTGCCGAGGCCGAGCAGGAAGCCCGGCGCCATCAGCGCGAGCATGATGATGTAGAACGCGACCCCGTCCCCGCGGAAGCGGCGCCGGAAGGCCATCGAGAGCGTGAACCCGAGGATTGCGACGACCGCGCCGGCGACGAGGCTGAGCCACAGCGACTGGAGCGCGGAGTCGCGGATCGCGGTCGCGTGGGAGCCGGGGACGCTCGAATCGAAGAGCGACTGCCACCAGCGGAGGCTGATCGGCCCCTTGAACGGGAACGTGAGCGAACCGAACATGCCCTGGAACGAGAGCACGCCCATCAGAATCATCGGCAGGTAGATGAAGATCAGGAAGATCACGAAGTAGAGGGCGAGCCAGATCCTCGACCAGTCGCGCTTCGGCTTCCGCGCAGCGGCGGACGGTGTTGCCGCGCTCGAGCTCACACGTCCTCCCTCAGGTTCGAGAAGCGGGTGATCACGAACACGCCGAGCACGAGCGCGACCACGAGGAGCACCGCTGCGGCAGCTCCCTGCGGGTAGTTGAGCGCGATCTCGACCTTCGACTGGACGATCGTGCCGACCGACGGGATCGTGTTGCCGCCGATGACGCGGACGGTTCCGTACTCGCCCATCGTCAGCACGAAGATGAAGATCGAGCCGATCACGACCCCTGGCATCGACTGCGGGAAGATGACTTCCTTGAAGGTCTTGAACCAGTTGCCCCCGAGGTCGCGAGCTGCCTCGATCGCGCTGCGGTCGACCTGGCCGAGCATGAAGAACAGCGGCGTCACCATGAAGAGGATGTAGAGCTGGATCATCGCCAGGGTCACCGAGAGCTGCGAGAACCCGAACGCGTCGATCGGCTCGTCGATGATCCCGATCTTCTCGAGCAGCTGGTTGAGCGCCCCCTGCCGCCCCATCAGCGGGTACGTCCACGCGATCGAGCGTGTCAGGAAGCTCGTCCAGAACGGCGCCAGGGCGAGGATGAAGAGCCCGACCTGCGCCTTCAGCGACTGCACCTTGAAGGCGAGGAAGTACGCGACCGGGTAGCCGAAGAGGAGGCAGGCGGCGACGGAGAGGAGCGACGTGAGGAAGCTCTTCCACATGTTCGTCCAGTACGTGGAGTCGCCGAAGAGGTCGCGGTAGTTGTCGAGCGTCCATTCGGTGACGAAGCCGGAGGCGGCGCCTTGCTGGTACGTCCAGAGGCTGACGAGGATGATGAAGACGAGCGGGGCGAGCAGGAAGAAGCCGAGCCACAGGAGGCCCGGGGCAGCCCAGGCAGCGGTGATCCACCCACCGCCCTTGCCTCCCACCCCGCCGGCGTCGCCGAGGGCCGACTCCCCGGCCCTCGCGGGCGCCGAGAGCGCTTCCTCGGCGCTAGGCGCCGAGGAGCTGGACATCCTCTGCCCTCCAGGAGATCCGGATCCTCTCGCCTTCGCGGCCGCGAAGCGACGGATAGCGGTCGCCCGGGACCTTCGCGAGCATCCGGTCTCCGCCCGCCTCCAGGTGGAGCTTGACGAGGTCGCCGAGGTACTCCACGAAGATGATCTCGCACTCGGCCGTGTTCTCGGAACCGCCGCCGTTTCCGATCTCGACGGCGGCGGCACGCACGGCGACGCGCGCGTCCTGGCCGGGCTGCTCGCCGGCATCCGGGGCCCTCACGGTGACACTGAACCCGCTCGGGTGCGCGATCGTGAGCCGGTCGCCGCTTCGCGCCGAGACCTTGCCGGCAATGATGTTGTTGTCGCCCATGAACCGCGCCACGAGCTCGTTGCGCGGACGGGTGGCGATCGTGAGAGGATCCGCAACCTGCTGGATGCGGGCGTCGTTCATCACCACGATCCGGTCGGCCATGGAGAGCGCTTCCTCCTGGTTGTGCGTGACGTGGATGAACATCAGCCCGAGCTGACGCTGGAGGTTGCGGAGCTCGACGCGCATGCGCATCTGCAGCAGCCGGTCGAGGTCGCCGAGCGGCTCGTCGAGAAGGAGGGCCTTCGGCTTGGTCACGAGCACGCGCGCGAGCGCGACGCGCTGCTGCTGACCGCCCGAGAGCTGACGCGGCTTGCGGTCGGAGAGCGTCTCGAGCCCGACCATCTCGAGTGCCTCCATCGCACGCGGGGCGCGCTCGGCCTTCGACGTACCGTGCATCTTGAGACCGAACTCGACGTTCTCGAGCACGCTACGGTGCGGGAAGAGCGCGAAGTGCTGGAAGACCGTGGTCGTGGGCCGCTGGTGCGGCTGGAGCCCGACAAGCGACTCACCGTCGAGGAGGATGTCGCCCGCGGTCGGGAACTCGTGTCCGCCGATCATGCGGAGCGTCGTCGTCTTGCCGCAGCCCGAGGGCCCGAGGAGGACGACGTACTCGCCGTGGTCGACGTGGAGGTTGACGTCGTCGACTGCGAGCGTCCCGCCGGGGAACGCCTTGGTCAGGTGGATCAGATCCAGACCGGAAGACGCCGTCGTCACGGAGGGGGCGGCTGACGCCGCCCCCTCCAATGCTGCAGTTCCCTCGTCCGTCATCGACTACGCGGAGAGGAACTCGTTGACCTTCTGCACCTGGTAGTTATTCTGGGTGAAGAACGAGT
>VGCB01000291.1 GCA_016870235.1 Actinomycetota bacterium
ATGTTCCGCAGCGAGCGGTCGGTGACGTCGATCGCGCGGCGCCAGGTCACGGTCTGGATGGCCGGCTCGTGCCCGTGGAAGACGTGGGCGTCGGCGAGCGCGGAGAGGAGGTTGTTGGCGGCACCGATCGCGTGGAGGTCGCCGGTGAAGTGGAGGTTGATGTCCTCCATCGGCACGACCTGCGCGTAGCCGCCGCCGGCGGCGCCGCCCTTCGTGCCGAAGACGGGGCCGAGCGACGGCTCGCGGAGCGCGAGCATCGGCCGCAGCCCGATCCGCCCGAGGCCCTGGGTCAGCGCCACCGAGGTGGTCGTCTTGCCCTCGCCCGGCGGGGTCGGCGTGATCGCGGTGACGTTGACGATCTTGCCGTCGGGCACGTCCGCGAGCCGGTCGAGGATCGAGAGGTCGACCTTCGCCTTGTGGCGGCCGTAGAGCTCGATCTCGTCGTCGAGGATCCCGGCCTCGCGGGCGATCTCGGCGATCGGACGGAGCTCGGCGGCACGGGCGATCTCGAGGCTCGACGGGATGGCCAAGGTGTCCTCCGTTCGGGCTCAGTGGCTGACGGCGGCTGCCGCGAGCTCGGAGACGAGGTTGTCGGTCGTGAACCGCTCGAGCTTGAACGGCTCGATCAGCGCCGGTGTCTTCCCGGTCGCGATCAGCTCGGCGAGGGTGACGCCGGTGATCGGGGCAGCCTTGAAGCCGTAGGTGCCCCAGCCGCAGTCGACGAGGAAGCCGTCGAGCTCGGTGAGCCCCATGATCGGGCTGTAGTCGGGGCTCATGTCGCAGAGGCCCGTCCAGTGCCGCAGGATCCGGGTCGAGGAGAGCTGCGGGAAGAGCTCGAGGACGTGCCGGCTCGCGTACTCGAGGAACGGGAACGTGCCCTTGTTCGAGTAGGTCGGGTAGGGCTCGACCTCCGCGCCGATCAGGAACTCGCCACGGTCGGTCTGCGAGAGGTAGATGTGCATCTGCGCCGAGACGATGATCTTGTCGAGGAACGGCTTCACCGGCTCGGTCACGAACGCCTGCAGGATGCTGGTCGTGATCGGCAGCCGGATCCCGGCCATACCGGCGAGGATGCTCGACCAGCCGGCGGTGGCGGAGAGGACGACGCCGGCGTGGACGTCGCCCTGCGGCGTCCGGACGCCGAGGATGCTGTCGCTCTCGCGGATGAAGCCCGTGACCTCGGTGCCCTGGTGGATCTCGATCCCTGCCTGCGAGACCTTGCGCGCGTAGCCCCAGACGACGGCGTCGTGTCGGATGATCCCCCCCGGCGGGTGGTAGAGCGCGCCGAGGATGGGCCAGGTGATCCCCTCGGTCGACGTGTTGATCTGCGGGCAGAGGCGCTTCACCTCGTCGGCGTCGATCACGTACGAGTCGATCCCGAGCAGCTTGTTCACCTCGGCGCGCTCGTTCTGGACGACGAGCGAGCGATCGGAGTGCGCGAGCGTGAAGTGCCCGTGCTGGGAGAACATGAGGTTGAAGTCGAGATCCTGCGAGAGGGTCTCGTACAGCTTCACGCTCTCCTTGTAGAACGCGGCGCCCTCGGGCGTGCGGTAGTTCGCACGGATGATCGTCGTGTTGCGCCCGGCGCCGCCGGCGCCGATGTAGCTCTTCTCGAGGATCGCGACGTCGGTGATCCCGTGGTGCTTGGCGAGGTAGTACGCGGTCGCGAGCCCGTGGGAGCCGCCGCCGACGATGACGACGTCGTAGCGCCGCTTGAGGGAGCTCGGGTGCCGGAGGAGCTTCTTGGGGAAGAAGATCTCGCGCATCAGCCGCGGCTCCCGATGATCGCGTCGACGCCGGCCGGGCCGCCGCCGAGCGGGAGGGCGCGGTCGACGGCGACCTCCCAAAGGTAGTGGCCGAGCTCCTGCGGGAAGACCAGCCAGACGACCTCGCCGACCTCGAGCAGGTGCACGGTGTTGACGTGCGCGACCTCGCCGCTCGAGGGCGCGTGGTGGAGGTGCGTCATCCGCCGCACGACCGTCCAGCGGTCGGGGCCGGCGATCGCGAGGATTGAGAGCGCCCCGGTGAGGTCGAGCGCGAGCGGGCAGGCAGGGTCGTCCGTGAGCGCGGCGCAACGCTCGGCGGTCTTACCGGCCGGCCCGAGCAGCAGCACGCGCCGGGGCGAGATCCGGTACCAGACGCCCCAGTCGGGATCGCCCTGCCAGTCGGGGTGCCCGTCCGTCCGCACCTCGATCTTGCCGAGATGCGAGAGATCGCCGATCGCGGCCGTGCGGAGGTGCTCGCTCTCGCCCGGGATCGAGACCGGCACGAGCCAGCCGTTGCGCTCGGCGAACGTCGCGCCCGCGTCGCGCTGGCGGCGCTCCATCGACGAGCGCGCGAGCGGGTGGAAGCCGCCCGCGGGCGCGGCGAGGGCGGGGGAGAGGAAGTCGAGCGCGGTCATGCGCGCAGCCGCTCCCCGGCGGGGTCGAAGAACGGCTCGAGCCGCACCGTCATCCGGGTCGGGCGGCCGTCGACCTGGACGTCGAAGTGCCCGCCGTCGACCGCCAGGGCGTGCGGGACGATCGCGAGCCCGATCACCTTGCCGACCTCCTTGGAGTAGCGGACGCTCGTCACCCGGCCGGCCGAGCGACCGTCGACGACCACCTGACCGCCCTCGACCGGCATCGCGCCCGACGGGCTCTCGAACCCGACGAGCATCCAGCGGAGCCCGCGGTCGCCGATCTGCTGGGTCGCCCACTTGCCGACGAAGTCCTCCGGCTTGTCCGCCTTGAAGATCCACGGCATCGCCGCCTCGAGCACGTTCGACTCCGAGTCGGTGTCGTGGCCGATGATCACGTGGCCCTTCTCGAGGCGGAGGATCCGCTGCGGCTCGAGGCCGAACGGGGCGGCGCCGAGATCGGAGCCGCGGTCGAGGAGCGCGTCCCATACGTGCTCGCCGTGCGGGGTCGGGAAGTGGAGCTCGTATCCGAGCTCGCCGACGAAGCCGATGCGCAGCGCGAGCGTCGGCACGCCGGCGACGGTCACGTGGCGCGCGTCGAGGTAGCCGAAGCCCTCGTTCGAGAAGTTGTCGGCGGAGACGCGCCCCATCAGCTCCCGCGCGCGCGGGCCGGCGACGTTGACGGCGGCGAGGGCGCCCGTCAGGTTCGCGAAGCGGACGTCCATGAACCAGACGGCGTTCCACCACGTCAGCCACTGGTAGATGCCGTCGGCTCCGGTCGAGCTGGTCGTCACGTAGTACGTCTCCTCGTCGAGGCGGGCGACGGTGCCGTCGTCGATGATGCGGCCCGCGTCGCCGGTGACGACGCCGTAGCGCACCCGACCGACCTTGAGGTCGGAGAAGCGGTTCGGGTAGATCCGGTCGAGGAAGGGGCCCGCCTCGGGCCCGCGCACGAGGATCTTGCCGAGGGTGGAGACGTCGATCAGGCCGACGGCGCGGTGCACGGTCTGCGCCTCCTCGCCGGCGTCGGGGCCGTACGAGTGCGGCCGCCGCCAGGCGCCCGTCCACATCATCCGGCCGCCGAGATCCTTGTGGCGGTGGTGGAGCGACGTGCGCTTCGCCGGCTCGTGCGGCCGGCCGGCGAGGAGACCGAGCGTCACGGGCGTCGAGGGCGGTCGCGCGGTCGTCGTCCCGATCGTCGTCTCGTCGAGCCGGCGCGCCTGGGCGATCGTGCGCACCGACGCGTTCTGGCAGAGGCGGCCCTGGCAGGGGCCCATCGTCACGGTCGTGTACCGCTTCGAGAGCTCGATCGAGTCGTAGCCCTCCTTGATCGCGTAGTGCAGGTCCTTGACCGTCTGGTCCTCGCAGAGGCAGACGAAGCACTTGTCGCCGTGGCCGGAGTGTGCG
Source organism: Actinomycetota bacterium (assembly GCA_016870235.1). The sequence goes on from VGCB01000291.1 coordinate 3,806, forward strand.
GGCGGCGGGATCGCGGGCGCGCCGACGTCGCCGGTGACGGAGCCGACCGCCCGCACGTGGGCGGGGAGGTCGTGGGGGACGAAGATCGCGCGGGAGGCGTCGTACTCGAGCCGGGCGCCGGCCTGCGCCAGGAGCTTCGCGTTCGGCTGCGGCGAGCCGCTGACGACGACGAGGTCGCAGGCGAGCTGACGCTCGCCTATCTGTATGGATTTGAGATGTCCCTTTCGGCCGTGGGCGGCGAGGTAGGTCGGTTGGCGGACGCGGTAGTCGATCACGTCGAGGACGTCGACGCCAACCGCGCGGAGATCGTCCGCAGCCGCCAAGCCTGCGTCGTCGACGGTGAGAACGACCGCGCTGTCGCCAGGCTTCACCCCGTACGCGTTCACCAGCCTGCGCGCGGCGCCGGCCAGCATCACGCCGACGAGGTCGTTGCCGTGGAAGACGAGCGGCTGCTCGGCGACCCCGGTCGCGACGACGACGTCGTGAGCGCGGATCTTGAGGAGGAGGTTTCCGTACGCGACGGGGACGAGGCCCTGCTCGAAGAGGCCGATCGCGATCGCGGGCGCGAGGATCTCGACGCCGGCTGCGCGCGCGTCGGCGGCGAGTGTCCGCGCCCGGGCGAGGCCGTCGCGCCGGGAGAGGAGCGAGCCGCCGGCCTCGGGGCCCTCGTCGACGACGACGACGCTGCGGCCCGCCT
>VGCB01000292.1 GCA_016870235.1 Actinomycetota bacterium
ACGGCGTCTCAGACGCGACTGATCGAGCCGTCCGCCCCGATCGCGACGCGGGCGCCGTCGAGTGACCCGGGCTCGGCCACCGGCGCCGCCATCACGCACGGAAGCCCGAACTCCCGCGAGACGATCGCGAGGTGCGAGGTGATCCCGCCGCCCGTGCAGATCACCCCGCGCACGCGGGAGAGGAGCGGCACGATCGCCGTTGCCGTCGCCGACTCCGTCAGGAGGATCGTCTCCGACAGGTCGGGCTCCTTCATCAGCGCGAACACGTCCTCGACCGCGCTCGCGCGACGGACGACGCCCTCGCAGCCCGTTCCGGACGCGACAAGCCCCGTTGCGATGACGTCTCCCATCTCGTCCTCTCCCCGCCGTGTGGTTGGATCCGACTCTAACCCCAGGCGCGAAGGAGTGAGACCGATGACCGAACGGACGGGACGGCTGAGCGGCAAGGTGGCGTTGATCACCGGCGCCGCCCGGGGGCAGGGTCGCTCGCATGCCGTCGGCTTCGCCCGCGAGGGGGCGGACGTGATCCTGATCGACGTCTGCGAGACGCTGCCGACCGTGGGCTACGCGATGGCGACGCCCGAGGATCTCGCCGAGACCGTGCGGCTCGTGGAGGAGGCGGGCGGCCGGGCCGTGTCGGCGGTCGGCGACGTGCGGAGCGCTGCGGATCTGAAGGACGTGCTCGACCGCGGGCTCGAGGCGTTCGGGCACCTCGACGTGGTCGCCGCGAACGCCGGCATCTCGACGTACGGCGCGCTCTGGGAGACGCCCGAGGAGCAGTGGGACGAGATGCTCGACGTCAACGCGAAGGGCGTCTGGCAGACGCTGAAGGCAACCGCGCCGATCCTGATCGCGCAGGGCACGGGCGGCTCCGTGATCGCGACCTCGTCGTGCGCCGGGATCCGCGGCTTCGGTTACGCGAGCGCCTACTCGGCGGCGAAGCACGCGGTCGTCGGCATGGTCAAGTCGCTCGCGATCGAGATCGCGCCCCACAACGTGCGCGCGAACGTCGTCTGCCCCTTCAGCGTCGGCACGGGGATGATCATCAACCAGCCCACCTACGACCTGATGACCGGCGGGCCTGGCGGCACCTACGAGGCCTCGGCGGCAGCCTTCCAGGCGATGAACCTCTTCCCGATCCCGTGGATGGACGTCGAGGACGTGACGAACCTCTACGTCTACCTCGCCTCCGACGAGAGCCGGTACCTGACCGGCCAGGCGATTCCCGTCGACGCGGGGTTCCTCTCCCGGCAATGAGCACGGCAGCCCGAATCGCAACACACCTGCCCAAACCTCCGAGAGGGAGGGCTCCCAAGGGAACCGTAGGTTCCCGGCTTCAGGATCCGGGCGCGCGCGCGTCCGGTACCTCGGCCCCTCACCCACCGGGCGCGCGCGAGCCCGGCGCCAGAACCGGGTTCCTCTCCCGGCCAGCCCGAATCGCAACACACCTGCCCAAACCTCCGAGAGGGAGGCCTCCCAAGGGAACCGTATGTTCCCGGCTTCAGGATCCGGGCGCGCGCGCGTCCGGTACCTCGGCCCCTCACCCACCGGGCGCGCGCGAGCCCGGCGACAAGAATTGAGCATTCGCGTCGGCATCGGGTGGGGCTCGTTCGGGTCGACGGACGTCGGGCCGGACAGCCTGTTCCCGTTCGTCGAGCGGCTCGAGGAGATCGGCTTCGACTCGATCTGGGTCTCCGACTCGGCCACGCTCGGTGGCCCGGCGCCGCTCGTGACGCTGACGGCGATCGCGTCGCGGACGGACAAGCTCAAGCTCGGGACGAACGTGCTCGTCGCCCCGGCCCGGAACGCCGTCGTGCTGGCGAAGGAGCTCTCGACGCTCGACACGATCTCGCGCGGCCGGCTGCTGCCGGCGTTCGGGCTCGGGGTCGAGCTCGGTGCGGAGGCAGCGGCGATGGCGGTGCCGAAGGGCGAGCGGGCGGCCCGGACGGCCGAGGCGATCGAGATCATCCGCCTCCTCTGGAGCGGTGAGCCCATTTCGTACGAGGGGCGGTTCACGACGCTCGACGCCGTCACGCTCTCACCGCCCCCGATCAGGCCGGGGCTCGACATCTGGCTCGGTGGCTCGAGCCCCGCGGCGCTCAGGCGCACGGGACGGCTGTCGGACGGGTGGATCGGGTCGTTCATCTCGCCGCCCGAGATGGAGGACGCGATCGCGCAGATCAACGCGGCCGCGGTCGAGGCGGGCCGCTCGATCGACGACGACCACTTCGGGACGACGCTCTTCGCGGCGCCGTCGCCGTCGGAGCTGCCCGCGGCGGCGGCACGGCTCCTCGAGATCCGGCCGGAGCTCGACCAGGCCGATCACATCGCGTTCGGGACGGCGGCGCTCCGCGCGCTGCTCGAGCGCTTCATCGAGGCAGGCGCGCAGAAGTTCGTGGTCGTGCCGATCGCCGGCGACGTGTCCGGATGGCTCGAGGAGCTCTGGCACGAGGCGGTCGCGCCCGTGCAGGCGATGCCGGTGCCGTAGGCGCTCGCCGGCCGGCGCTCATCCGGAGCCGCCTTCCGACCGGCGCGTCTCGGTCTCCACCGTGAGCCGGGCCGCGTCGTCAGTGGGTCGCCGTCCTCGCGCGACGTCTGCCTGCTGGTCGCCTCCTGAGCGCTCGACACGTGCTCCGGACCGTCCGAAACGGACGAGTACCCTGCGAGCGTGATCAGCCCGGCCGTCGACAACCTCGTCGCGCAGCTCACGCGCCTGCCCGGGATCGGAACGCGCACGGCGCAGCGACTCGCCTTCCACCTGCTGTCGGTGTCGAAGGACGAGGCGCTCGCGCTCTCGCAGGCGATCGCCGACGTGAAGGAGCGCGTGCGGTTCTGTGACGAGTGCGGCAACCTCACCGAGGAGACTGTCTGCGCGATCTGCGCCGACCCCCGACGTGACCGGACGGTCGTCTGCGTCGTCGAGCAGCCGGTCGACGTCGTCTCGCTCGAGCGGACGCACGAGTACCGCGGGCTCTACCACGTGCTCGGCGGCGCCCTCTCCCCGCTCGACGGGGTCGAGCCGGGCGACCTCCGCGTGGCGTCGCTCCTCGACCGCGTCACGGAGGGGGCGATCGAGGAGGTCGTGCTGGCGACGAACCCGACGATGACCGGCGAGGCGACGGCGGCCTACCTCGCCGACCGCCTGCGCGGTCGCGTGACGGTGACGCGGCTCGCGAGCGGCCTTCCCGTGGGCGGCGACCTCGAGTACGCGGACGAGGTGACGCTCGGGCGCGCGCTCGCCGGCCGCCGGCCCGCGTAGCTCGTTCCCTCGGTCGGTACCCTGTGCAGACGGAGCGGTGGCGTGCCCGCCCGGCTGGACCGCGGGGCGCAGCACCATCCGCACGTCATCGACACACGAGCGAACCATCCCGGAGACCAGATCATGAGCAGCCCTCGCATCGGCGTCATCGGCGCCACCGGCGCCGTCGGCACCATCACCCTCCAGCTTCTGGCCGGGCGCGGTTACGAGAACGTGCGCGCGTTCGCGTCGGGCCGCTCGGCCGGCTCGACCCTGCCGTTCGGCGACGGCACCCTCACGGTCGAGGAGGCGACGCCGGAGGTGCTCGGCGACGGCTCGCTCGATCTCGCGCTCTTCTCCGTCGGGACGTCCGCGAGTCGAGAGCTCGTCCCGCACGCGTCCGCTGCCGGCGCGATGTGCGTCGACAAGTCTTCCGCGTACCGCCTCGTCGACGGCTACCCGCTCGTCGTGCCGGAGGTGAACGCGCGGCGCGCCGTCGAGGCGCTCGAGCGCGACCGCATCGTCGCGAACCCGAACTGCTGCACGATTCCGCTCACCTGCGTCCTGCAGCCGCTGCACGAGGCCGCCGGCCTCACGCGCGTGCACGTCTCCACCTATCAGTCCGTCTCGGGCGCGGGCACGCAGCGGATGGAGGCGCTTCGCGGGGAGCCGTCGGTCGACCACAACCTCGTGATGGACTGGTCGTGGGAGGGTGACGAGTCCGACGAGGAGGCGAAGCTCCGCGCGGAGACGCGCAAGATCCTCGAGCTGCCGTCGCTCCCGATCTCCGCGACCTGCGTCCGCGTGCCGGTGATGGTCGGCCATTCGGAGGCGGTCTGGGCGGAGTTCGAGCGCGAGTTGACGCCCGAGGAGGCCGCCGACATCCTCCGCGACGCTCCGAGCATCCGCGTTCTCGACCTGCCGGAGTTCCCAACGCCCGCCGACGCCGCCGGCGCCGACGACGTCCTCGTCGGCCGCATCCGCCGCGACCAGGCGTCCGCGAACGGGATCGCGCTCTACCTCTCGTGCGACAACCTCCGCAAGGGCGCCGCGCTGAACGCGCTCCAGATCGCCGAGGTGCTGCTCGAGGGCGCGGGCGTCGCGGGGTAGCTGGTCGGCGGTTCGAGTCCGTGTAGCTCCACCTATTGCCGGTGCTCCGCGGATCTGATTGGTGGCTCGGACAGAGGTATCAGATCCGCGGAGCACCGGATCCTGCAGCCGGGAACCTGCGGTTCCCTGGGAGCCCTCC
>VGCB01000293.1 GCA_016870235.1 Actinomycetota bacterium
CGCCCGCGGACACGTCGCGGCCCCGCGCTCGAATGTTGTCTCCTGAGGTGACGCCCTCAGGGATCGCGACGGTGTCGGTATCCAGGTGGACGCGCTCGATCGGAACGACGGCGTCGGCGCCGGCGGGCACGACGCCGCCGGTCGAGATCTCGAAGGCCTCGCCGGCCGCGATCCTCCGCGACTCGGGCCGGCCCGCCGCGACCCGACCCGCGATCGCGAGCCGGCCGGGAGCGTCCGTCGAGCGGATCGCGAACCCGTCCATGGCCGAGCTGTCGAACGGGGGCAGGTCGGTCGTGGCCCTCGCCGCTGCGGCGAGCACGCGTCCCCGCGCCTCGTCGAGCGCAACGTCCTCGGCCGGCAGCGGCTCCGCCGCGGCGAGCACGGCATGGATCGCGTCGTCGAGGAGGACGAGGTCGGCCATGGCGGGCGAACGCTACCGCTCAGGCCGCTCGTCCTCCGTCGGCGCAGCTGTACGCTCGCGTCGTGATCTCGGTCGTGATCCCGGTCAAGGACGAGGAGCTGAGCGTCGAGCCGCTGTTCGAGGAGCTGCGCGGCGTCCTCGACGGCACCGGCCGCGGGTGGGAGGTGGTCTTCGTCGACGACGGCTCCGTGGACGGCACCTTCGCCCGGCTCGGCCGGCTGCACGACGGCGAGCCGGCCGTCACGGTCGTCCGGCTCCGTCGCAACTTCGGGAAGGCGACGGCCCTCGAGGCGGGCCTGAGAGAGGCGACGGGCGACATCGTCGTGACGATGGACGGAGACGGCCAGGACGATCCTGCGGAGATCCCGCGGCTGCTCGCGAAGCTCGACGAGGGCTTCGACCTCGTGTCCGGCTGGAAGGCCGATCGGAGGGATCCGTTGCGACGACGGCTCGTCTCCCGGATCTTCAACGGCGTCACCGGGCGGGTCTCGGGCGTGCGACTCCACGACATGAACTCCGGGCTGAAGGCGTTCCGCGCGGACGTGGGGCGAAGCCTCCGCCTGTACGGCGAGCTGCATCGGTACATCCCCGTGCTGGCGCACTACCACGGGTTCCGCGTCGTCGAGCTCGCCGTCAACCATCGGCCTCGTGCGCACGGCCGCTCGCGCTACGGGCTCGAGCGGTACCTGCGCGGGTTCCTCGACCTGCTCACGGTCACGTTCATGGGGCGGTACCGCTACCGGCCGCTGCACCTCTTCGGCGGGCTCGGGCTCGTGCTGACGGGCGTCGGGCTGGCCGTGCTCGCGTACCTGCTCGCGGTGAAGGTCGCGGGCGAGGCGATCGGCCACCGCCCGCTTCTCACCCTCGGTGTCCTGCTCGTCGTGGTCGGGATGCAGTTCCTCTCGCTCGGCCTCCTCTCGGAGCTCCTGACGCGCCAGCACGAGGAGCGCATGGCCGGCGGCGACCGGGCTGCGTCGATCGTCGACGAGATCCTCCGCTAGCCGCGTCGTGCGCGTGCTCGCCTTCGGCACCTACGACCGCGCGTACCCGCGGAACGCGCAGGTTCTCTCCGCGCTTCGAGGCGCCGGCGCCGAGGTCGTCGAGCAGCACCGTGCGGCCTGGGACCCGCAGACGAACTGGTCCCTGGGCGCGCGGCAGGCGCTCCGGGTTGCGCGGGCCGAGCTCTCGCTCCTGCGAGCGCCCGATCTCGCAGCCGACGTCGTGCTCGTCGGCTACCCGGGGCACTTCGACCTGCTCGCCGCTCGGCGGGCGGCGCGCGGGCGTCCCGTCGTCTTCAACCCGCTCGTCTCGCTGCACGACACGCTCGTCGGCGATCGCGGACGGTTCCGCCCGGGGTCGCCGGCAGCACGGCTCCTCGAGCGGGTCGACCGGTTCGCGTTTCGGTCGGCGGACCTGGTCGTGGCCGACACCGAGGCGCACGCGGCCTGGATCCGCGATCGCTTCGACCTGCCCCACGATCGCGTCGCCGTGTGCCTCGTCGGCGCCGAGGATCGGCTGTTCGTGCCGGGTGGCGCGGGCACGGATCGCGGCGCGTCCTTCCACGTGCTGTTCGTCGGCAAGCTCATTCCCCTGCACGGGATCGACGTCGTGCTCGCCGCCGCCCGTCTCCTCCCGGGCGTCGCCTTCCACGTCGTCGGCACCGGCCAGCTCGACCTGCTCCTCGCGGGACGCCCCGACAACGTCGCCTGGACGCCCTGGCTCGACCCGAGCGCCCTGCCCGATGCGTATCGCGGCGCCGGCTGCGCGCTCGGCATCTTCGCACCGACGGCCAAGGCCTCGCGGGTGATCCCGAACAAGGTCTTCCAGGCGCTCGCCTGCGGCGCCGTCGTCGTCACCGGCGACACCCCCGCCGCGCGCGAGCTCCTCACGGACGGTCTCGACAGCCTGCTCGTCCCGGCCGGCGACCCGGAGGGGCTCGCCCGCGCGATCCAGCACCTCGCCGGCGACCCCTCCCTGCGAGCCCGCCTCGGTGCCGCCGGACGCGAGACGTACGAGCGGCACGCCTCGGAGGCGGTGCTCGGCCGACGCTGGCTCGGGCTGCTGGAGCGGGTCGCCGCGGGCCGGTGAGCCGTCCGGGGACGCTCACCGCAGTCGCCGTCGTCGCCTTCGCGGCGGGCTTCGCGACGCTCGCCGTCCTCCAGCACAGCGCGTTCTGGACCGGCCGCTTCGACCTCGGCAACATGGCCCAGGCCGTCTGGTCGACGGCGCAGGGCGACATCCTCTCGATCACCGACCTCCAGGGCCGGCAGATCTCCCGGCTCGGCGCGCACTTCGACCCCGTCCTCGTGCTGCTCGTGCCGCTCTGGCTCCTGTGGCCCGACCCGGCCTCGCTGCTCGTCGCCCAGGCCGTGGCGGTCGCCCTCGGCGCGATCCCCGTCTACGCGCTCGCCCGCCGCCACCTCGGCTCGGGCGCCGCCGCCTGCGCGTTCGCCCTCGTCTACCTCCTCTATCCCGCCACCCAGTGGCTCGTCCTCGACGACTTCCACCCCGTTGCGTTCGCGACGCCGCTCCTGCTCGCGTGCATCTGGTTCCTCGACAGCGGGCGGCTCGTCCCGTTCGCCGTCTGCGCCGCCCTCGCGTGCACGACGAAGGAGCACGTCGGGCTCGCCGTGGCCGCGCTCGGCATCTGGTACGCGCTCGCCCGCGGGAGACGGCGCGCTGGAGCCGTGATCGCAGCCGCCGGGGCCGGCGTGGCCGTCTTCGCCCTGCAGGTCGTCGTCCCGCACTTCGCGCCCGGCGGCGGCTCACCCTTCGAGGGGCGCTACACGGCGGTCGGCGGCTCACCGGGCGGGATCGCGAAGACCCTCGTCACCGACCCCGGACGGATTCTCGACGCGGTCCCCGAGGCACGAGACGCCCGCTACCTCCTGGCCCTGCTCCTGCCGCTGCTCCTCTGCTCGCTGCTCTCGCCGGGCCTGGCCGCCGTGGCCCTGCCCGAGCTCGCGATCAACGTCCTCTCCGCCACGCCCACCCAGACCTCGATCCACTTCCACTACACGGCGACGATGATCCCGGCGCTGGTCGGCGCGGCCGTCCTCGGCGCGGCGCGGCTGCGGAACCAGCGCCTCCGGCTGCGGGTGATCCCCGGCGGGCTCGTCGTCTCGACCCTCGCCGCCGGGATCGTGCTCGGGCCGATGCCGCAGTGGCGCCACGTGCCCCTCGGGTCGGATCTCGCGACCCGGGAGCACGTCGTCACCGACCACGCTCGCGTCCTCGCGCGCGCGATCCGGATCGTGCCGCCGCGCGAGCCCGTGAGCGCGACGAACACGCTCGGTGCGCACCTCTCCGACCGTCGCCGCGTGTTCTCCTTCCCCCTGCTGCGCGAGGCGCGCTGGATCGCAGTCGACCGGAAGCGGCCGAGCTACCTCGATCGCGCGAACGCCCCCGAGCCGTTCGCCACGGCGCTCGCGCGGATCCTGCGAAGCGATCGGTTCGCGGTCGTCTTCGACGAGGACGGCGTTCTCGTGCTCCGCCGGCGGTGAGCGACCGCGACACTTCTGGTACGAAGTCGCAACGTCTTGCAACCCATGGCCGGTGGTCGCGGCACGAGAATCGAACGCGGGTGGTGGGCTGGGGTGCCCCGGCGAAATGTCGCTCAGAGCGGAATCGTCTGCGGCAACAGGTACGCCGACAGCGCCAGCGCGGCCAACCGGCCGGCGGTGTCGCGATCGTCCGTCGCGGCCAGGGCGACGGGCCACGCGAGGTACCACACGGCGAGGTACGGCGTCGTCACGAGGAGCAGGCAGCCGCAGAGCCCGAGCCGCGCGTGCCCCTTCCGGGCGCCCCGGGCGAGGAGCACGAGGCCTCCCGCGAGCACCGCCGCGGCGAGACCGAGCGCGACCGGCTCCGGCACGCCGGCCGACCGTAGGCGAGACGGGATCGCGTACGACGTCTCCCGGGCCGCGTTCTCCGCGAGCGGGACGACCGCCCGCGTCCAGTCGAGGCCGTACCGCCACGTCGCCACGCCGAGCACGATCGCCGCGGCGCCGAAGAGCCCCGCCTGCCGGGACGGCGGGCCGGCC
>VGCB01000294.1 GCA_016870235.1 Actinomycetota bacterium
GAGAGCTCGTCTCCGATCTCCTCGACCGTCCGCGGGCCGTCAGGCCGGTACCAGCGGTGCATCCAGTTCACCATCCCGAGAATCCCGAAGACGACCACGCGCACGTCGGCGTCGGCGCGGAACACGCCCGCGTCGATCCCATCCTGCACGAGCGTGTGCCAGGCGTGCTCGTACCGGCGGCGGAGCTCCGGATCGGCGGTCTCGAGCACGGGGAAGAACTCCCGCGTGTAGACCGACACCTCGGGGTAGTGCGCGCCGAACGCGGAGACGGCGCCGACGATCGCCTCGCGCAAACGGGCAGGGAGCGCTGCGTCCGAGGCGGCGATGCGCTCCATCCGCTCGACCGCTTCCTCGATCACCGGTTGCACGATCTCGAGGAAGAGCTCCTGCTTGCTCGCGACGTGGACGTAGAGACCCGAGCTCGTCATCCCGGCGCGCGCGGCGATGTCGCGGACGGTCGCCCGCTCGTACCCCTTCTCGCGGAAGACCTCGACGGCGGCGCGGACGATGTCCTCCCGCCGGTGCACGGGACGCCGACCTCGCGTCGCGGGAGTCATGTGCGGTGCTGGACGAGCTCGACGAGAACGCCGCCGAACGACTCCTGGTGCAGCCACGCGTACGAGCGGAACGGCCCCTCGGTGTCGACCATTGCCTTCGGCGTCAAGAGCCGCGCCCCCGCGCCCTCGAGGCGCCGCGCCTCGGCCTCGGTGTCGTCGGTCTGGAAGCAGACGTGATGGATCGCGGCGCCGCCCCGTCGCTCGACGAAGCGCGCGACGCCGGAATCGGCCCCGGTCGGCTGGATGAGCTCGATCTCCGTGTTGCCGACCGGGATGAACGCGGCGACGACGCCCTGCCTCCGGGCGTCGAAGCGGTGGGTCTCGGGATGGCCGAGCAGCCGCTGCCAGAGCTCGGTCGCGGCGCCGATGTCGGGGACGGCGACCCCGACATGCGAGACGCCGAGGATCACGCCGGCACCGCGAGCGGCTCCGAGCGCGGTGCGTACCCCTCGAGGCCGAGGCGCTCGAGCGTGTCCGGCGTGGGAACGCCCTCGAGCGTCCAGCCGTGGTAGGTGTAGTACTCGTCCAGCAGGCCGTGGAGCCGCTCCCTGTGCTCGGGCTTCATGTGGCTCTGGTCGCCGAACTCGAACGCGCGCGTGAGCCCCTCGCGGATGTTGAAGAGCCGCTGCATGACGAGGGCGCGCTCGGCTGCGAGGAGGAGGTGGTCGCTGTCGACGTCGAGCCCGGTGCCGGCGCGGTAGAGGTCGACGACCTTCTGCAGCGGCAGGGCCTTCGAGATGAACGACCGCTGGCACGAGCCGACGTCGTACAGCACGAGGTTGTAGTACTCGACCCAACGGGTCAGCTTCGCGAGGTCCCAGCCGTCCGTGCCGCCGGTCGCGACCTGGTCGATGTCCTCCTGCGCGACGCCGATCTTCCCGAGGTAGCGGCGGATCTGGTCCTCCGTGCGGCCCGGCATCCAGGCGAGCGAGATGTAGGCGTTCTCGGCGACGGGGCCGCGCGGGTCGACGATCATCGAGAACGTGTGCGCGTCCCACGGCTGGGCGTCGGAGCGCGACACACGCTGGTCGATGCTCGCGAGCGTGCCCTTGTGCTGCGGGTAGCGCTGTGCCTCCTCGCCGAGCCGGCGGACGCACTCGTCGAGCGGGCTCGCGAGCGCGTCGCCGAGCGGCGTGCGCCGGTACGCGGTGTCGAGGATCAGCTGCTTGATCACCGAGGGCTCGCCGGCGCGGAGCTCGAGGCCGCCCGTCATCTCGGGGCCGAGCTGCCCCTTCTCCCAGAGCTCGATCGAGAGCTGGATCAGCTGCGTCACGACCATCGTCGAGAGACCGAGCGTGTTGCAGAGCTGCGCGCACTCGGCGATCTCGACGTACCGGTGCGGGTCGGTCTTGCGGTAGAGCGCGAACGGCATCGTCATCGTGCCGGCGGGGCACGTGATCGGGAACTGCTCGCCCTTGAGCTCGAGCATCGCCTTGCAGCCGACGGGGCACTGTGGGCTCGCAAGTGGCCCCTTGTGGAGCTTGTCCTTGTAGAGCGAGATCCAGGCGTCCATGTCGAAGTCGAGCCGGTCCATCTCCTCCTTGGCGCCGGCGGAGCTCGACTTGAACTGGAGCAGCGTGCCGAGCTCGCGCCACTCGGTCACGTGCGGTCCGGACACGACGTCGACGTGCACCTCGTGCGCGAGGCGCATGAACCGCTCCGGCTCGGCGACGCGGAACGACCTCGTGCCCTTGGCGACGAGCGCCTTCAGGTTCTTCGAGCCCATCACCGTGCCGAGGCCGGTTGAGGCGGCGAGCGAGTACTTGTTGAAGACGATCGAGCCGTACGCGGTGAGGTTCTCGGCGGCCGGGCCGATGCAGCCGACCCAGCTCTCGGGATGGCGCGCCCAGAGCGCGTCCGTCGTCTCGTAGATGTCGCGGCCCCAGAGGTCGGACGCGTCGACGAGGGCGACGTCGTCGTCGAACATCGTCAGGTAGACGGGCTCCTCCGAGCGGCCCGTGACGATCAGGTAGTCGTAGCCGGCGAGCTTCATCATCACGCTGAAGTGACCGGGCGACGACGTGGCGTACTGGCCCGTCTGCGGCGACTTCGCGGAGATGATCGGACGCGACGCAGCCGGGACGGTCGTGCCGACGAACGGCCCGTTGCCGATGATCAGCGCGTTCTCCGGCGAGAGCGGGTCGCAGCCCTCGGGGATGAGGTCGTACGCGAGCTTCGCGTTGAGGCCGGCCGGCCCGCCCCAGAAGAGGATGTCCTCCTCCTCCAGCGGCGTCCGCTCGATCGAGCCGGTCGTGAGATCGACCCACAGCATCGTCCCCATGAACGCGTTCGTGATCGCCGTCATCGGTTCGCCTTCCTCTCGGGACGCGTGCGGATGTACCAGCTGCGATCCTCGCCGGGCTTGCGGATCGCCTCGAACCCGCAGTAGTTGAGGCAGAACCCGCACGAGTCGCAGTCGTCGGTGAACTGGGGCAGGAAGCTCTCGTCCGAGCCGACGCGGTCGATCGTGATGTACGCGTCGGCGAACGAGAACACGCGGTGCTTGATGTGCGTGCAGGAGAGCTGGCACAGGCCGCAGCCGGTGCAGAGCTCCGGCGAGACCTCGAATCCCGTCTTCTCGTCGAAGAGAACGGTGGTCGCGCGTTCAGGCGACAGTGCCACGGTGGGAGCTCCTCTGATTTGACGATCAAGCGCTCATTTGAATATACGCGTTGCTCCGGCGGAGTTCCAGTCGAGCACCGGCCAGCCGCCGGCGCGGCCTGTGGAAAAGATCCGTTGTCAATGTGTTGCAGATCCGGTGTCAACCAGTCCACAGGCGCCGACACGGATCGTCGCAACGCCCGGTGGCCACACCGCTTACGTGCCTCCACCGCCTGTGGAAAACCGGTGTCAGACACCGGTTGTGGAAAACGCGGCGGTCGGGGAGCGCGGGACAGCGCTCAGCGTGTCTTCACGAACCGCTGGACGGCGTCGAGGAGCTCCGCCGCCTTGGCGCTCGCCGCATCATCGTCGCCGGAGGCGATCGCATCGCGGACGCAGTGCGTGACGTGGCCTTCGAGGAGGCGAGCGCCCACCTGTTCGAGCGCGGTCGTCACGGCAGCGATCTGCGTGAGGATGTCGATGCAGTAGCGGCCCTCCTCGACCATCCGCTCGATCCCGCGGACCTGGCCCTCGATCCGATGCAGGCGCCGGATGAGCGCGTCCTTCTCGGCCGCGTAGCCGTGACTCACGGTCTCAGCTCCCGGGCGGAGCCGAACCGCCGCAGGCGGAGGCTGTTCGTGACGACGAAGACGCTCGAGAACGCCATCGCCGCCGCCGCGACCATCGGGCTCAGGAGCCCCGCCACCGCGAGCGGGATCGCGGCGACGTTGTAGGCGAACGCCCAGAACAGGTTGCCCTTGATCGTGCGGAGCGTCCGCCGGGAGAGCGCGATCGCATCCACGGCGGCCCGCAGGTCGCCCGAGACGAGTGTCAAATCGCTTGCCTCGATCGCGACGTCCGTGCCGGTGCCGATCGCGAGCCCGAGGTCGGCCTGCGCGAGCGCGGGCGCGTCGTTGACTCCGTCGCCGACCATCGCAACGACCTCACCGCGCTCCTGGAGCGCCTGGACATGCGCGCGCTTCTCCCCGGGGAGGACGCCGGCGATGACCTCCTCGACGCCGACCGCGTCGGCGATCGCTCGCGCAGCTCGCTCGTTGTCGCCGCTCAGCAGCACGGGCCGGAGCCCCAGCGAGCGTAGCCCGCGCACGGCCTCCGCCGACGTCTCCTTGAGCCGATCGCCGACCTCGATCACACCGATCGCCTCGCCGTCGACCACCACGAGTGGCGCAGTCGCGCCATGCCCCTCCGCGGCCACGATCGCCTCGACGAGCACGGTGGGAGGGTCGTGCGCCCCCGGGTCGACCCGGCCGACGAAGACGCTGCGCCCGTCGACCGTCGCC
>VGCB01000295.1 GCA_016870235.1 Actinomycetota bacterium
TGCGGGACGCCGCGCGGAGATCGTCGTCGTCGGGATTTACGCCGCGTCAGGCCGCCACGACGACGCGGTTCGGGAGGGGGAGCCGCTTCTCGCCTCAGGGGCGGAGGAGACGCTGCTGAAGGCGTTGGCCCACGCGTACGGGAGCCGCTACGTCGAGACGGGATCCGAGCCCCACCGCCTCCGCTGGCAGGCGCTTTCGGCCCAGCTGTCGCGCGCCCGCGCCGCCTGAGCCCGGATCCACCGATTGGCGCGGGCGGTGCATCCTGCCAGGCTCGCCAGGCCGCTTCCCGCCCGGGTGCAACCCCTCCGAAAAGGGATGGAGTGGTTGCACCCAGGCGGTGCGCTCCGCGCGCGGGACAGGATCGACAAGGCAGAAGCATTCCCGACCTGTCCCGCGCACGTCCTGACGACCCCGGCAGGCGACCCGCGATCACGCCCATCGGTGGATCCGGACACGAGCCGCGGAGCAGAGGTCGTCGCGATCGCGATGCGGTACCTCGGGATCCCCTACCGCTGGGGCGCCGCCGACCCCGGCGTCGGCTTCGACTGCTCGGGGCTGACCTCGTACGTCTACGCGAAGGTCGGGATCTCGCTGCCCCACTACGCGGCGGCGCAGTACGGCCATGGCGTCGCGGTCGCCAAGGAGGATCTCCAGCCCGGCGACCTCGTCTTCTTCCGCGGGCTCGGGCACATGGGGATGTACGTCGGTGGCGGCAACTTCGTCCACGCCCCGCACACCGGCGACGTCGTCAAGATCTCCTCGCTGTCCGACGACTACTACGTCCGCACCTGGGTCGGCGCACGCCGAGTGTTGTAGCCCGGCGCACGCCGAGTGTTGTAGCTCGGCGCACGCCGGCTGCAGGCGCCCGGCTCCCTGCGCGTGCCGGAGAAGGTGAGCCCTATGATCGCCGGGTGAACGTCCGCGACCTCTTCGACCTCACCGGGCGGGTCGCGATCGTCACCGGCGGCGGCACGGGGATCGGCCGGCAGCTGGCGGAGGCGCTCGCGGAGCTCGGCGCCGACCTCGTGCTCTGCGCGCGCAAGGCGGAGCGCTGCGAGCAGGCGGCGTCGGAGATCGCGGCCGCGAACGGCACCCGCGCGCTCGGGCTCCGCTGCGACGTCTCGAGCCCTGACGAGGTCGACGAGCTCGTCCGCCGGGCCCTCGCCGAGCTCGGTCGGATCGATGTCGTCGTCAACAACGCCGGCGCCACGTGGGGCGCTCCGGTCGTCGACCATCCCGTCGAGGCGTGGCAAAAGGTGATGAACGTGAACGCGCTCGGCACCTTCCTCGTCTCGCGCGCGGCCGGGCGGCACCTGATCGACCGGGGCGAGGGCGGGAAGATCGTCAACGTCTCCTCGGTCGCGGCGCTGACGGCGGCGCAGCCGGAGGTGATGGACGCGATCGCCTACTCCTCGAGCAAGGGCGCCGTGCTGTCGTTCACGCGCGATCTCGCCGTCAAGTGGGCGCGGCACGGAATCACGGTCAACGCGCTCTGCCCGGGGTGGTTCCCGACCGAGATGGCGAAGGAGATCGTGTCGTCGCGTGCGCCTGCGCTCCTCGCCGGCACGCCTCTCGGTCGCTTCGGCTCGGGCCACGACTTGAAGGGCGCGATCGCGCTCCTCGCCTCACGTGCCTCCGACTACATGACCGGATCGGTCGTCGTCGTCGACGGCGGCATCCTCGCGCACTGATCCGCCGTCAGCGTGCACGTGCCTGGGCGCCTCGCTTGCGCGTCGAAGCCCCCACGGGGCACACGGAGGCGGCGCGCGGGCCTCGTCAGGAGGAGTCGTAGGAGCGCGAACGCGCCGAAGCCGACGATCGCTGCGAGCAGGGCAGTCCCGAGGACGGTGTAGAGGCCAGAGCCTCGATCGAGGTGGAGGAGCGCTCGGCTGCGCAGGCTGCCGCCACCGCTGCCAGCAGGCTGGCCAGGCCGACAACGATGCGCATGTCGAATGTGGTGGGGCTGCGGTCGCGCTCGAGCATCCGGAAGGCCGCGGACGCGGGAGCGGTCGACTACGGAGCCCTCTCGATGTCGGTCCAGGCGCCGCCCGCACCGGCCGAGGCGATCGCGGCATGCGCGAGCGCGAGGCTGCGGGCGTTGTGGCGGGCGTCGCTGACGAGCGCGCCCGCGGACCCCGAGAGGATCGCCTGCGCCGTCGCGGCGAGCGCACCCTCGCGGTCGAGATGGGCGAGGACAGGCTGCGCCGGCACCCGCACGCTCCGGCCTCCCCTGCGAAGGCTCAAACGATCGGGCCTCACGCGGCTCCCCAGGTGATCCCGCGAGCTGAACCGCAGCTCGCCCTCCGACCCCTCGATCCGCCAGCAGCCCGCCCAGGGCGTCGGCTCGCCCTCGCTCACGAACGAGCCCCGCCAGCTGACGACCGTGCCGCCCGCGAAGTCGATCGTGGCGACCGCCGCGGCCGGCTCGGTGTAGCGGCTCTGGCCGGGATTCCAGCTCCGGCAGGAGACGCGTACCGGCTCGTCGGCGAGCACCATGCGCATCAGGTCGAAGTGGTGGATCGCCATGTCGAGCAGGAGCGGCTCCTTCCGCACCCAGTCGCGCACGATCCCCTCGTTCATCGCGTTCCGGCGGAAGTCGACCGTCACCTGATGCACCCGTCCGATCCTCCCCCGGGCAAGGAGACGCGCGGCAAGGATCGGCGCCGGCTGGAAGCGGTAGTTCTGGCTCACGTCGCACCGCCGGCCCGTCGCCTCCGACAGAGCCGCCAGCTCGGCCGCCTCCGCGAGCGTCGCCGTGAACGGCTTCTCGACCAGCACGTGCCTGCCGGCCTCGAGCGCGGCCCGGGCGACGGCGAAGTGCGCGTCGACGGACGCGGTGGCGAGCACGAGCTCCGCCTCCACCGCCTCGAGCGCGCTCGCGAGATCGGTGAAGCAACGCCGCCGCGGAACGCCGATCGCCTTCTGCACCTGCCGCAGCGCCGCCGGGCTCGAATCGATGTACCCGACCGCCTCGACCGTCTCCACCTCGGGTAGCACGTCGGCGGCCCAGTTCGAGCCCCAGAGGCCGAGGCCGACCTGAACGACCCGGACCGGGCGCGTCACCCCTTGACGCCGCCCCGGGTCAACCCCGAGACGAGGTAGCGCTGCGCGAAGAGGAAGACGAGCACCGCCGGGATCGTGACGATGATTGCGCCCGCCGTGAGCTTCTCCCACGCCTGGTCGAACTGGAAGACGTAGGTACGGAGCCCGACCGGCAGCGTGTACTTTTCGGGCGAGAGCAGGATGATGTTCGCGAACGCGACCTCGTTCCACGCCGTGATGAACGTGTAGAAGCAGGTGACGGCGAGGCCCGGGAGCGAGAGCGGCATCACGATCCGCCAGAACGTCCCGAACGGCGTCAGCCCGTCGAGCTTGCCGGCCTCCTCGATCGAGATCGGGATCGTGTCGAAGTACCCCTTCAGCATCCACACGCAGAACGGCACCGCGGTCGAGGCGAGCGCGAGGAGGAGGCCGAAGTTCGAGTCGACGAGCTTCAGCGAGGTGATGATCTGGTAGATCGGCACCATCAGGATCGCGGCCGGGAACATCTGCGTGATCAGGAACGAGTTGAGCGCCGAGCGGTACCCCGGGAAGCGGTAGCGAGAGAGCGCGTACCCGGCCGTCGCGGAGAGGAACACGCCGACCACGACGGTGAGGAGCGCGATCAGGATCGAGTTCCCGAACCAGCGCAGGAACCCGTAGTCGTTGGCCTTGACGACGTTCGAGTAGTTGCTCCAGAGCCACGTGTCGGGCCAGACGTTCAGCGTCGCGCTGCTCTGGATCTCCTCTCGCGACTTGAACGAGCTGATCGCGATCCAGAAGACGGGGAAGATGGCGATGATCGTGGCGAGGACGAGGCTGCCGTGGAGGAGGAGCGACATGTGCCACGGCCGCCCGCGCTTCCTCCGCCGGCGCGTCGCCCGGGCGGGGGCGGCGACCCCGGCTTCGGCCGGCAGCGGCAGCTCCGGGGCGGCGCCGGTCGAGCTCACGACCAGGTCTCCTCGCCCATCCGCCGCACCGACCAGCGGTAGAACTGGCTGAAGACGAGCAGGATCGAGAGGATCAGCACGCCGTACGACGTGGCGACGCCGTACAGCTTGAAGTCGAACGCGTTCAGGTACGCGGACGTGGCGAGGATCTGCGTCGACGTCCCCGGCCCGCCCCCGGTCACGAGGTAGATGACGTTGAACATGTTGAACGTCCAGATCAGGCCGAGCAGGATCACGGTCGCCGCGACCGGACGCAGCGCGGGCATCGTCACCGCCCAGAAGCGCTGCCAGGCGTTCGCGCCGTCGACGGAGGCGGCGTCGAGCAGGTCGGAGCCGATCGCCTGCAGCCCGCCGAGGAGCGCGACCATCATGAACGGCACGCCGAGCCAGACGTTCGTCATGATCACCGCCACCTTCGCCCACGTCGGGTCGCCGAGGAACGCGGGCGGGACGTCCCAGC
>VGCB01000296.1 GCA_016870235.1 Actinomycetota bacterium
GTGGTACCTGGCGGCGAACCGCACCTTCGACGCGTGGGCGACGCCGCCACCGCTGACCCCGGTCAGGGTCGCGATCATCGACTCCGGGATCGACCGGGCGCATCCGGAGTTCCGCGGCCGGATCGTGGCGGCGCGCACCTTCGTCGGCGGGACGCCGGACGACGAGCAGGGGCACGGCACGATCGTCGCCGGCATCGTCGCCGCGGCGATCGACGACGGGCTCGGGATCGCCGGCTCGAGCCCCTCGGCCAGGCTCCTGATCGGGAAGGTCGTCGACGACGGGACGGTCGACCCCGAGATCGAGGCGCGCGCCATCCGCTGGGCGACGGACGCGGGCGCCCGGGTGATCAACGTCAGCCTCGGCGGCCTGCGCGACCCGACGAGCTCGGCGCGGGATCTCTTCTCGCCGGTCGAGCGCGCCGCGGTCGAGTACGCCGTCTCGCGGGGCGCACTTGTCGTCGCCGCGGTCGGCAACGGCGACCAGGCGCCGTCCGAGCCCTGGCGCTACGCCAGCTACCCGGCGGCGCTGCCGCACGTCCTCGGCGTCGGCGCGCTCGGGCGCGACGGCGACGTCCCGGCCTTCTCGAATCGCGACCCGGTGTACGTCGACCTCGTCGCGCCCGGCAAGGAGATCGTGTCGACGTTCCCGCTCGCGCTGACGGGCAAGCGACCGGCCTGCGCGGAGCAGGGCACGACGCTCTGTGCGGCGGGCGAGTACCGCGACGCGGAGGGCACGTCGTTCGCGGCGCCGCAGGTGAGCGCCGCCGCGGCCATGCTCTTCGCCCTCGCGCCCGGGCTGCGAGCCGAGCAGGTCCGTGCGATCCTCGAGCGGTCGGCTGCCGATCTCACTCCGGCGGACGGGTGCGCGGGCTGCACGATCGGCCGCGACACGCTGAGCGGCTTTGGGCGGCTCGACGTGGCGGCGGCCGTCGGCGCGCTGACCGCGTCCTGGCCGGTCGACCGGCTCGAGCCGAACGACGACGCCGGCGACCGGGCCCGGCGCCTCTGGGGCCCGCGACACGCGATCCGGGCCACCGTCGACTTCTGGGACGACCCCACCGACGTCTACGCCGTCCTCCTGCGCAAGGGCGAGACCCTGCGCGCGGAGCTGACGCGGTCGCCCGGTGCCGCAGTCGGCCTCTTCGTGTGGGAGCCGGGCACCGAGAGCGTCGAGGGTGCCGGCAGGACTGCGCGCCGTCCCGCGGCGACGGCTGCCGACCCGGCGACGGACGTCTCCTGGACGGCGACCCAGACGGGCCTGCATGCGGTGCAGGTGAAGGCGCTTGAGGGCGGCGACGCCGTCGCGTACATGCTCAGGCTCGCACGCTCCTGAGGTTCGCGCGCCCGAGGCTCAGGAGCTCCCGAGGAGCTCCTCCGGCGGCACCTCGCGCAGCACCCGTGCGGGGCCGCCGACGACGACGACGCCCGGCGGGACGTCGCGGGTCACGACCGCTCCCGCCCCGACGAACGCCTCCGCGCCGATCTCGATCCCCGGGCAGAGGACGGCGCCGCCGCCGACCCGCGCGCCACGGCGGATCGTCGGGCCCTTGACCAGCGCCTTCCGCTTCTCGGTGCGCCCCATGAAGTTGTCGTTCGTCGTCACGACGCAGGGGGCGATGAAGACCTCGTCCTCGAGCAGCGAGTACGCGGTGATGTAGGCGTCGGCCTGGATCTTCGTCATCGCGCCGATCCGGGTGTCGTTCTCGATCAGCGAGCCGCGACCGAGGACGACGTCGTCCCCGATCGTCACCCGCTCGCGCACGCACGACTGGTCGCCGAGGATGACGCGGGCGCCGACGGTCGCGCCGGCGAAGACGATCGCCGCGCTCGAGACGATCGTGCCGTCGCCGAGCACGGCCGGCGGCAGCGGCTCCCGCGGTGCCGTCGAGCGCGGGGAGAGTGCGGGCTGCTTCCCGACGATCGCGTGCTCCATCACCTTGACCCCGTCGCCGAGCACGGTGCCCGGGTACACGACCGCGGTCGGGTGGATCTCGGCGCTCACGGCGTCTGACCCCCCGCCTCGCCGCGGAGCGATGCGGTCAGGGCGTCGAGCGCACGGACGACGGCGAAGCCTTCGAGCGCCTCGCGGTGGTCTCCCGGCCCCGCGCGCACGAGCTCGACGAAGTGCTGCATCTCGAGTCGGAGCGGCTCGTCGCTCGGGACCTTGGGGCTGAAGATGTCGCCGGTGCGCGTCCGCCACTCGCCGTACGTGCCCGACGGCTCCCACGGCGCCTTGTCGTAGATCGTCACCTTCCGCTCGAGCTCCATGTCGTCGAAGACCGCCATCCGGTCGCGTCCGACGACGGTGAGCTTCCGCATCTTGTGCGGGTCGAGCCAGGACAGGTGGAGGTGCGCGATCCGCCCGGACGGGAACCGCAGGTAACAGAAGACGACGTCCTCGACGCCGGGCTGCAGGAAGTCGCGCCCGTGCGCGACGGCCGACTCCGGCTCCTCGCCGAGGAGCCAGAGGATCACGGAGAGATCGTGGACGCCGAGCGACCAGAGGGCGTTCTCGCTCGAGCGGATCACCCCGAGGTTCTGCCGGTTGGCGTACACGCAGAGGACGTCGCCGAGCTCGCCCGTCTCGACGAGCTCCTTGAGCTTCCGGACGGCGGGGTGGTAGAGAAGGAGGTGGCCCGGCATCAGCACGCGATCTGCCGCGCGGGCAAGCGCGACGAGCTCCTCCATCTCGACGCCGCGCATCGCCGGCGGCTTCTCGACGAACACGTGCTTGCGGGCCTCGAGGGCGCGCTTCGCGAGCGGGTAGTGCGTCGGCACGGGCGTCGCCACGACGACTGCCTCGACGGTGTCGTCGGCCAGCGCCTCGTCGAGGTCGGAGCCGAGCCGCACGCCGGGGAAGCGCTCGCCGAACGCGGCGCAGCGGTCGGCGTCGGTGTCGACGATCCACGCCAGATCGGCGACCTCGCCGACGACGCGGACGACGTTCTTGCCCCAGCCGCCGACCCCGACGTGGGCGATGCGGGTCAAAACTTCCAGATCTTCGGCGAGGCGACGCCGGCCCGGCCGGTCGCGTTCCGGAAGTCGACGACGAGATTCGCGTCCTCGACGAGCTGGGCGTAGTCGATCGCAGCATGGGCGGTGGTGATGACGACCGCGTCGTAGGCGCCCGGCTCGTACGGGACGGCCGTCATCGCGAGCCCGTGCTCCCGGAACGAGGGGACGTGCGGGTCGTGGTAGGAGACGTCCGCGCCGGCCTTGTTCAGGAGCTCGATCAGCTTCACCGCGGGCGACTCGCGCATGTCGGCGATGTCGGCCTTGTAGGCGACCCCGAGGACGAGGATCCGCGAGCGCGAGAGCGACTTGCCGGCGCCGTGGTTCAGCGCCTGCGAGACGACCGAGCGGCAGTAGTACGGCATGTCCGCGTTGACCTTGCCGGCCAGCTCGATGAACTCCGTCGTGAAGTCGACCTCCCGTGCCTTCCAGGTGAGGTAGAACGGGTCGATCGGGATGCAGTGGCCCCCGAGGCCGGGGCCCGGGTCGAAGCGCATGAAGCCGAACGGCTTCGTCGCCGCCGCGTCGACCACCTCCCAGACGTCGATGCCGAGTCGGCCGCAGAGCTGCGCGAGCTCGTTCACGAGGGCGATGTTGACGGAGCGGAAGATGTTCTCGAGCAGCTTCGTCAGCTCCGCCGCCTCGGGCGAGGAGACGCGATGGATCGTGTCGATCGCCGAGCCGTAGAGCGCGGCCGCAGCCTCGGTCGAGGCGTCGTCGATCCCGCCGACGATCTTGGGAACCGTCTTCGTCGTCCAGTCGACGCGGCCCGGGTCGACGCGCTCCGGTGAGAAGGCGAGGTGGAAGTCGGTGCCTGCGACGAGGCCGGAGCCGCGCTCGAGGATCGGCCGCACCTCGTCGCGCGTCGTCCCGGGATAGGTCGTCGACTCGAGGACGACGAGATGCCCGGGGCGAAGCCGCTTCGCGATCTGCTCGGACGCGGTCCGCACGATCTCGAGGTCGGGCTCGCGCTGGCGCGAGAGCGGCGTCGGCAGGGCGATCAGGATCGCGTCGGCCTCGCGGAGCGCGTCGTAGTCCGTCGTCGCCGAGAGCCTCTTCCTCTCGACGAGCGCGCGAAGGACGTCCGGCGGGACGTCCTCGATGTAGCTGTCGCCGCGGTTGAGCATGGCGACACGCTCCTCGTCGACGTCGACGAGGACGACCGACTTGCCGGCGTCGCCGAACACCTGGGCGAGGGGGACGCCGACGTAGCCGGCGCCGACGATGGCGACGTCGTAGGGCACGGCGGCGAATGCTAGTACACGTGTCCGGCAGCCCGTCGGTGCGGCCGCCGCCCGTGGCGTCGCCTCCCGCCGGCGGCCGGCACGCCAGCACCCGCTGCGTGCGGCCGTGGCGACCCGTTCGACGGCAGCCGAAGGAAAGGCTGCCGCCCCTGGGTTTTTCGGCATTTTCCAGGGCTTCACGCTCACCCTTTGG
>VGCB01000297.1 GCA_016870235.1 Actinomycetota bacterium
CTTCGCGGCGCAGGGCGAGATCGAGGTCGTGCCGCTCTCGAGGATCAGGCGGATCGGCGGCGCGAGCCTCGCACGGAACTGGGTCAGGATCCCGCACGTCACGCATCACGACGAGGCCGACGTCACCGATCTCGAGGCCTTCCGGGTGCGGACGAACGACGAGCAGGAAGGTCGCGGGCCGAAGGTGACGATGGTGGCGCTGCTCCTCAAGGCCTGCGCGACGACGCTCAGGGAGCACCCGACCTTCAACGCGTCCCTCGACGGCGACAGCCTCGTCCTCAAGCGGTTCATCCACATCGGCGTCGCCGTCGACACCGAGCAGGGGCTCGTCGTGCCGGTCGTCCGCGACGTCGATCGCAAGGGCCTGCTCGAGCTCGCTGCCGATCTCGCCGACCTCTCGGCGCGCGCACGGGAGGGCAAGCTCGCCCTCGACGACATCCAGGGGGCGACCTTCACGATCTCGAGCCTCGGCGGCATCGGAGGCACCGGCTTCACGCCGATCGTCAACGCCCCCGAGGTCGCGATCCTCGGTGTCAGCCGGACGGCGATGAAGCCGGTCTGGAACGGCACCGAGTTCGTGCCGCGACTGATGCTGCCGCTGTCCCTCTCGTATGACCACCGTGTCGTCGACGGCGCCGCCGCGGCGCGCTTCGCGCGGACGCTCGCCGGTTGCCTCGAGGATCTCCGCCGCATTCTCCTGTAGGCCGAAGCACGGCCCTCGTCGTGATCCGAGACGAGACGGGCTTGCGACAGGTCGGGCGCATGCGCCGTCACCGTGCGCGTCGGGATGCGATTTGCGTTGATCGGAATTTTTTCGCTATTCTCGATCGGTAATCACGGAGACGTTCGTTGGGGGTTCGTCTTCTCCATCACGACGAAAAGAGGGACGAGTGGCACGCAAGACCGTTCTCGTGTGCGACAAGTGCGGTACCCAGGTCGACGACGGAAAGGGCGCGGTGCTGCGCGTCACGTTCACCGACGCGCGGCGGGGGGCCAAGCAGGCGGATCTCTGCGGCGGCTGTGCCGGTGGAATGCCCGGAAATGCGGTCGCGCGGCGCGGTCGCAAGCCGAAGTCGGCCGTCTGACCTTTCGGTTTCCCGGAGCGGCGGCCACGCGTGCCGTAGATCGCTCGTCGCCGCTCCATGACACCGGGAACGCGCGTCCCTGTTTTCTCTCGGGCAATTCGACCCGCTGACGTGTGGCTCGTGCCGCAGGGGCGCTTCTCCGTGGCCACGGTGGAGGCGCGGGCATGACGGCCGAGCGCTTCGACGACGGTCTCGGCCGGCGGCCGGCGAATCATCAGCCGCTGACGCCGCTCACGTTCCTCGATCGCACCGCCCTCGCCTATCCGGAGCGACTCGCCGTCGTCCACGGCACCCTCAGGCGCGACTACCGGACGTTCCGCGAGCGCTCGCTCCGGCTCGCGTCGGCGCTTCGCGACCTCGGCGTGAGGCGGTGCGACACCGTCTCGGTCATGCTCGCAAACACGCCGGAGATGCTCGAGGCACACCACGGCGTTCCCATGGCGGGTGCCGTCCTCAACCCGATCAACACCCGCCTCGACGCGCGTGTCGTCGCCTTCACGCTCGACCACGCGCAGGCGCGGGTCGTCGTCCTCGACCGCGAGTTCGCGGCGGTGATGCACGACGCCCTCGGACGCGCGCGCGTCCGGCCCACGATCGTCGAGGTCGACGATCCGCTCTGCGAGGCGCCAGGCCCGTCGCTCGGTGGGATCGGCTACGAGGAGCTGATCGCGCGCGGCGACCCCGGCTTCGAGTGGGTGCGGCCCGACGACGAGTGGGACGCGATCTCGCTCAACTACACGTCCGGGACGACGGGTGACCCCAAGGGCGTCGTCTACCACCATCGCGGCGCCTACCTGCTCGCGCAGGGCAACGTCCTCGTGACCGGGATGGGCCGCCATCCGGTCTGCCTGTGGACGCTGCCGATGTTCCACTGCAACGGCTGGTGCTTCACCTGGTCGATCACGCTCGCCGCCGGCACGCACGTCTGCCTCCGGGCCGTGAGGGCGGGGCCGATGTTCGAGGCGATCGCGACCCACGGCGTCACGCACCTCTGCGGCGCGCCGATCGTGATGTCGACGCTGCTGAACGCGGCGCCGCACGAACGGCAGCCGCTGCCGCACCGGGTCGAGTTCCTGACCGCTGCGGCCCCTCCTCCGGAGGCGGTGCTGGCCGGCATGGCCGACGCGGGGTTCGAGGTGACCCACCTGTACGGGCTCACGGAGACGTACGGGCCCGCAGTCGTGAACGCGTGGCATGACGAGTGGGACGCGCTGCCGTCTGCGGAGCGCGCGGCGCGAAAGGCGCGGCAGGGCGTCCGCTACCCGTCGCTCGAGGAGCTCGACGTGCTCGATCCCGAGACGATGGAGCGGGTGCCGGCCGACGGTGAGACGATCGGCGAGGTGATGTTCCGCGGCAACGTCGTCATGAAGGGCTACCTCGCGAACCCGGCCGCGACGGAGGCAGCACTGGCCGGCGGCTGGTTCCACTCTGGCGACCTCGGGGTCAAGCACCCGGACGGCTACATCCAGCTGAAGGACCGCTCGAAGGACGTGATCATCTCGGGCGGCGAGAACATCTCCTCGCTCGAGGTCGAGGAGGCGCTCTACCGGCACCCGGCCGTCGCGGCTGCGGCCGTCGTCGCGAGGCCCGACGAGCGCTGGGGCGAGACCCCGTGCGCGTTCGTCGAGCTGCGCCCCGGCTCCGCGGCGACCGAGGCGGAGCTGATCGCGTGGTGTCGCGAGCACCTGGCGCACTTCAAGTGTCCGCGTGCCGTCGTCTTCGCCGAGATTCCGAAGACGTCGACCGGGAAGATCCAGAAGTTCCTCCTCCGCGAGCGCGCGGCGGAGCTTCGCTGAGCGTCTGCAGTCCCCCCGGACTGACGGCGTCTACGGCGTGAACGCGATCGGCAGCGACGCCAGCCCCCTGCTGACGATCAGCGGCAGCCAGGCGGGCTCGGCCGTCAGTCGCGCGTCGCGCAGCGCGGCGGCGAGGCGGGGCAGCGCCTCCTGCGCCTCCATCCGCGCGAGCGGCGCGCCGAGGCAGTAGTGGATCCCGTGACCGAAGGCGAGATGCCGGTTGGGGTCGCGGCGGAGATCGAGCACGTCGGGCCGGTCGAACGCCCGCGGATCGCGATTCGCCGCGCACTGGGCGAGGAGGACTGCATCGCCCGCGCGGATCGTCCGGCCGCGGAGCTCGGCGTCGGCGGCGGCCCGGCGGACGACGAACTTCGACGGGCCGTCGAAGCGGTTGAGCTCGCCGACCGCGGTCGCCGCGAGCGCGGGGTCGGCCACGAGCGCCCGGAGCTCGTCCGGATGCCGGAGGAGCGCGAGGAACCCGTTGGCGATCAGGTTCGTCGTCGTCTCGTGGCCGCCGAAGAGGACGAGGGTGCAGGTCGAGACGACCTCGTCGTCGGAGAGGGCCTGACCGGCCTCCTGCGCCTGGACGAGCCCGGTGATCAGGTTGTCGGCCGGAGAGGCGCGGTAGTGGCTGACGAGATCGCCGAGGTAGGCGGCGAGCTCGACGAGGCCGGCCTGGGCCCGGACGCGTCGCTCCCGCGCGTCCGGGCCGCCGAAGACGAGCGTCGTGATGTCGTCCGACCACGACTTGAAGAGATCGCGGTCGGAGGCGGGGACGCCCAGCATCTCGGCCACGATCGTGGCAGGAAGCGGGTAGGCGACCTCCCGGACGAGATCGCAGGAGCCGCGCGCGAGTGGGGCCGCCAGCAGCTCGTCGACGAGCTCGCGGACGCGGGGGCGCAGCTGCTCGACCGCCCGCACGGTGAAGGCCTTCTTGACGAGGTCTCTCAGGCGCGTGTGGTCGGGTGGGTCGTGGAAGACCATCCAGCCGCCGAGGATCCGGAACGTCGGCAGCCGCTCCTCCCGCTCGGCGGGTGAGAGCTTGTCCTCGAAGACCGAGGTGACGCGGTCGGAGGAGTAGAAGGCGACGTCGCGGAGCGCGGCGGCGACGTCGTCGAAGCGGGTCAGGATCCAGGCACGGTGGTGCGGGCTCCAGTGCACCGGGTCCTCCTCGCGGAGTCGTGCGAGCGCGCCCTGCGGATCGGCGACCGCCCCCGGGGAGAGCAGGTCGATGTCCGCTCCAGCGGTCATACGCGCAGGACGGCGACGACGCACGCGTTCCCGTCGACCCCGGCCGCGCCGCCGCCCATCGTCTCGACGACGGCCACCTGCGCCCCGTCGACCTGGCGCTCCCCCGCCTCGCCGCGGAGCTGCCAAACGGCCTCGGCGATCTGGGCGAGGCCGGTCGCGCCGAGGGGATGACCGCGCGAGAGGAGCCCGCCCGACGGGTTGACCGGCTGGGGGCCGCCGAGGCGTGTGTGCCCCGCCGGCGCGAGGCGAGCGCCCTCGCCGGGCGGCGCGAGCCCGAGCGCCTCGAGC
>VGCB01000298.1 GCA_016870235.1 Actinomycetota bacterium
CCGCACACGTTCTACGAGCTCCTCTTCGACCTCTGCGACTCGATCGCATCGAGCGGGTTCACCCGGATCTGCCTGCTCGTCGGACACGCGTCGAACCGGCCGTTCGTGAATACGGTCGTGAGCCAGTTCATGCAGCAGCGCGGCGTCCGCCTGCTCCAGCTCAACTACCTCTTCTTCGGCGCCGAGACCTTCGCGCGCGTCCGGACGACGACAGGCGGCGACGCGCACGCCGGCGAGCTCGAGACCTCGGTGATGATGCACCTGCGCCCCGAGCTCGTGAAGCCCGTCGAGTCGGCGCCGCGGCATCCCGTCGACCCGGTGCGCGACTACGGGCTCTCCGCCGCCGGGTCCGACCTGATGCGGCCCGGCCAGGCGACGATCGGCTTCGACCTCAAGGCCACGTTCCCGGACGGCGTCATGGGCGACCCCACGGTCGCGTCCGCGGAGACGGGCCGCCAGGTGTTCGCCGCTATCGTCGAGGGCGTGCTCGGCGTGCTCGACGAGTACCACGAGATGTGACCGCCCGCGACATCCCACTGCCCGCCAGATCTGAAAGGAGACCGACGGTGGATCGCTTTGCCGACCTGCTCCCGCTCTTCGTCGAGGAGTTCAAGCTCTGCAACCTGCAGCCCGGCGAGATCGTCGCCGTGCTCTCCGAGCCGAACACGAAGCACGCGTACGACGAGCTTGCGATGGGCGCCGCCGCGGTGCTCGGGGCCGAGGTGTTCCGCGTCTCCGTCCCGTGTCTCGGCTTCCGCAAGACACCGCATCGCGCGCACAACGCGATCCGCGGCAACGCGCAGGGGATCCCGTCGCTCGTCGAGCCGTCGAAGCTGCGCCTGGCCGTGCGCGAGGCGCTCCTCGCCGCGGACTTCATCGTCGACCTGACGCAGGAGTCGATCGGCCTCGTCGAGTTCCGCGAGGAGATCCAGGCGGCGAAGAAGAAGCTGCTGACGATCTCGGAGCCGCCGGACATGCTCGAGCGCATGTTCCCGAGCGCCGAGCTGAAGGCCGAGGTGCTCGCGCTCCGCGACCGCTTCACGGCGGCGAGCGAGGTGCGCCAGACCTCGCCGTGGGGCACGGACGTCCGCTACGACATCGCCGGCGTCAACGGGATCGCGCAGTACGGGATGGCCGACGTGCCGGGCAAGTGGGACAACTGGCCGAGCGGACAGGTCAACATCTGGCCGCACGACGGCTCGGCGAACGGCGTCGCCGTGATCCAGCGCGGCTGCATCGTCTTCCCGTTCAAGCGCTACGTCGAGACCGACGTCACGATCACGGTCGAGGACGGGTTCATCCGCGCGGTCGAGGGCGGCCTCGACGCCGACCTGATCCGGCACTACCTGGAGAGCTGGGAGGATCCCGAGGTGTACGCGATGGCGCACATCAGCGTCGGCGTCCACCCGCGCGCGCAGTGGAGCGCCCTGCCGTTCTACGACAAGAACGAGATCGTGGGCATGGACGCACGCTCGGCGCGCGGCGGCACGCTCTTCACGACCGGTCCGAACCGCTTCGTCAACCGGATGGTGCAGCCGCACTTCGACATCGCCTGTCCCGGCTGGAACGTCTACCTCGACGACGAGCCCGTCGTCCTCGACGGCAAGCTCGTCGAGGCAGCCTTAACGCCGGCGTAGGAGCCCGTCAGTCGAGCGAGCCGCACGGAGCGACCCACACGCTCTCGAACGGGAGCACGGTCGCGAGTGTGTCGAAGTCGGCGTCGTCGTGGATGATCGTCGCCTCGCCCGCACCGGGCACCTGCCGACGGACCCGGCCGATCGCTGCAGCCAGCGGTGTCACTCCTCGATCGAGATCGCCCCCGCCGGGCAGACCTTCACCGACTGGCGCGCCTTCTCCTCGAGCTCCGGGGGAACCTCGCCGTCATTCAGCGCGAACGCGGTGCCGACGTCGTCGAGCTCGAAGAGCTCCGGCGCGAAGTCCACGCACTCGCCGTAGGAGATGCACTGCTTCGGGTCGACGCGGAGCTTCATCAGAAGATCCCGTGGAGCAGCCCGCCGTCGACCTGCACGACCGTGCCGGTGATGTACCGCGCCGGCTCCGAGGCGAGGAACACGACCGCGTTCGCGAACTCCTCCGTCGTCCCGACGCGCTTGAGCGGGATCCCCGCCGCGACCTGGGCCGCAACCTCGTCGAAGGTGATTCCCGCCTTCTCCGCCCGCGCCGTCAGCCCCGCGGTGATCCTGGCGCTCATGATCGTCCCCGGCAGCACCGTGTTGATCGTGATGTTGTCCTTGGCGAGGTCGGCGACGAGGCTCTTGAAGATGCCCGCCACGCTCGGGCGGATCCCGTTCGAGAGGATCAGGTTGTCGAGCGGCTCCTTGACCGAGCGCGACTGGATCGTCAGGATGCGACCCCACTGCCGCTCGCGCATGCCGGGCACCGTCGCCCAGAGGAGCCGGATCGCCGACATCTGGACGAGCTCGAACGCGTCGCGCCATGCCTGCTCGTCGACGTCCCAGAAGTTCCCCATCGGTGGCCCGCCGGTGTTGCAGATCGTGACGTCGATCTGGCCGAAGCGCTCGAGTGCGGTGCCGACGAAGCCGTTGACGCCCTCGGCGGTGGCCAGGTCGGCGACGACCGGGACGACCTCGGAGCCGGTGGCGGCGGCGATCTCGGAGGCGGCGCGCTCGATCTCCTCCTGGTTGCGCGAGCAGATGACCACCTTGGCTCCCTCGGCAGCGAGCCCCTGCGCGCACGCGCGCCCGATGCCCTTGCTGGCGGCACCGACGATCGCGACCTTCCCCTGCAATCCGAGATCCATGCGTCTCCTCCGTGTTCGTGAGCAGTGAGGACTCTAACCAAGCGCGATACGATCGCGGAATGACCCACCGGTTCGCCGAGCTGACCTCCGGACAGGCCGAGCGGCTGCTCGCCGACCGGCGGCGGCCGGTGCTGCTGCTCCCGGTCGGCTCGACCGAGCCGCACGGGCCGCACGCGCCGCTCGCGACCGACCCGATCATCTCCGCCGGCATGTGCGAGCGCGTCGCCACCGCGCTCGCGGGCGACCCCGACGTGCGCGTGCTCGTGCTGCCGAGCCTCGACTACGGCGTCACCCGGTACACCGCGGGCTTCCGCGGCCGGATCCACGTGAGCGAGGAGGCGCTCGAGGCGATGCTCCACGACATCTGCGCCTCGCTGATCGAGGAGGGCTTCCCACGGATCGCGATCGTCAACAACCACTTCGAGCCCGAGCACGTGCAGACGATCCACCGGGCGCTCGACCGCGTCGAGGACGAGACGGGCGTCGTCGTGGGCTACCTCGACCTCACCAGGAAGGCGCGCGCGACGCGCCTGACCGAGGAGTTCCGGCGCGGCGAGTGCCACGCCGGCCGCTACGAGACGTCCCTCGTCCTCGCCGACCGGCCGGAGCTCGTCGATCGGGAGGCGATGGCCGGGCTGCCGTACGTGCCGATCAACCTCGCGGCGGTGATCGCCGACGGGCAGAAGGACTTCCGCGAGATGGGGCTGACGCAGGCGTACAACGGCGCACCCGCGGAGGCGACGGCGGAAGAGGGCGAGGAGACCTACGCAGCCCTGACGGAGATGCTGATCGAGATCGTCCGGGCGCTCGCCGCCGGGACGGGCGGACGCGACCGGTCGGGGCTCTATGGCCGCGTCTGAGGCTCCACCTCGACCCCCGTCCGACTTCAGTCGGACGGCGCCGGCCCGCCAAGGGCGCCTCCAGGACGTCCGACTGAAGTCGGACGGGGGTCGGTTCGCGTGAGCTCGGCGCTCGACATCGACGCGATCACGTTCGAGATCGTGCGCCACAAGCTGGTGCAGGTCACGGACGAGACGATCATCGCGCTCGAGAACGTGTCGGGCTCCCCGATCACGAACGAGGGCCACGACATGATGGCCTCGCTCTACAAGGCCGACGGTGGGCTCATGGTCGGCGGGGTCGGCTTCCTCCACCACCTGACGAGCGCCGCCCAGGCGGTCAAGCACATCATCGCGAACTTCTCCGAGAACCCGGGAATCGGCGAGGACGACGCGTTCTTCTTCAACGACTCGTACACGGCGGCGCTGCACCCGCCCGACGTCTACATGATCTCGCCGATCTTCTACGAGGGCGCGCCACGCGGGTTCGTCGCCAACTTCGTGCACGTCACCGACATCGGCGCCATCGACCCGGGCGGCTTCTCGCCGAGCGCGCGCGAGAACTTCCACGAGGGCTTCCAGACGAAGGGCCTGAAGATCGTCGAGGGCGGCGTCGTGCGCAAGGACGTGCTCGAGACGTTCCTCAACATGGTGCGCGACCCGGGGATGACGGCGCTCGACCTCAAGTCGCAGCTGGCCGCGAACCACGTCGCCAAGCAGCGGATGAAGGAGCTCTACCGCGAGTACGGGGTCGATGTCGTCGACGCCGTCTCCGAGGAGCTGATCCGCCA
>VGCB01000299.1 GCA_016870235.1 Actinomycetota bacterium
CGCCTCGAGCGGATCCATCGCGCCGGCGCCGCGCGCCACGAGCGTGGCGGCGTCGGCCGTCTCGGCGTCGACGTGCTCGCCACGGGTGACGAGCTCGAGGTCGCGGTCCATGTCCTGTGCCGACCGGTACCGATCCTTCGGCTCCTTCGCGAGCGCCCGGAGGACGACGAGGTCGAGGTCACGCGGGATCTCGGGGCGCAGCGACGACGGGGGCGCGGGCGCCTGCGAGAGGTGCTTCATCGCGATCTCGACCGGCGTCTCGCCCGTGAACGGCACGTGGCCCGTCAGCAGCTCGTACAGGACGACGGCGGTCGAGTAGAGATCGGAGCTCTCGTCCACCGGCGCGCCGCGCGCCTGCTCCGGGGAGAGGTACTGCGCGGTGCCGATGATCGACCCGGCCTCGGTCATCTGGCTCGTCCCGGCGCGCGCGATCCCGAAGTCCGCGACCTTGACCCGCCCCTCGCGGTCGACGATCACGTTGTGGGGCTTGATGTCGCGGTGGATGATCCCGTTGCGGTGCGCGTACCGCAGCCCGGTGAGCACCTGTCGGACGTAGGTGATCGCGACCGCGACCGGACACGGCCCGCGGGTGACGATCAGCTCCTTCAGCGTCCGTCCCTCGACGTACTCCATGACGATGTAGTTGGAGCCGTTCGCGGAGCCGCGGTCGAAGATCGAGACGATGCTCGGGTGCAACAGCCCGGCGGCGTGCGTCGCCTCGCGCCGGAACCGCTCCACGAACTGCTCGTCGCTCGCGTAGCGCTCGTGGAGGATCTTCACCGCCACCTTGCGTCCGAGCTCCTGGTCCTCGGCGAGCCAGACGTCGGCCATCCCGCCGGAGCCGAGCTTGCGCTCGAGCCGGTAGCGGTTCGCGAAGAGCTTGCCGGGTGTCGTCGTCGCGCTCACGCTGTCAGGTTAGGTATTCGTCGCCGTCGGGAGGAGTGCCTGCAGCACCTCGCGTGCGATCGGCGCCGCCGTCGCGCCGCCCGTCAGCTGCTGGTTCTGCAGCACGACGGCGATCGCGACCCGCGGCCTCTGGCCGGCCGGGCCGGCGAACGCGATGAACCACGTGACGTTCGAGCCGTCGAGGCCCGTCTCGGCTGTGCCCGTCTTGCCTCCCACCCGGAGCCCCGGGATTCGAGCCGAGGTGCCCGTTCCCTTCTCGACCGCCTTCACCATCATCTCGCTGATGTCGCGCGCGGTGGTCGGGCTCACGGCACGGGGCAGCTTCCGCGGCCGCGTCTTCTGGATCGTCTTGCCCTTCGGCGAGACGACGCGATTCACGGCGAACGGCTCCATCAGGACGCCGCCGTTGGCGATCGCGCCGGCGACCATGGCCATCTGCAGCGGGGTGACGAGAAGCCGCTCCTGCCCGAACGCCGTCCGGCCCGCGTCGACGTCGGAGTCGCGCTTCGGGAAGAGCAGCCGCCGCCGGCTGTCGTAGAGCCCGCTCGGCTGGCGCTCGTCGATCGGCGTCTCGAGCGGCGGCGACGCGTAGAAGCCGAACCGCTTCGCCTGGTTGAGGATGCGCTTCGCGCCGAGCTCCTGGCCGATGTTGCAGAAGACCGAGTTGACCGAGTACTGGAGCGCGGTGACGAGCGAGATCCGGCCGAACGGTCGGGTCGTGTCGAAGTTGTTCACGCGCTTGCCGTAGGCGATGCAGTAGCCGGGGTCGTCGAACTCCGACTCGGGCGTCCATCGCTTCGATTCGAGCGCGGCCGCCATCGTCACGACCTTGAACGTGGAGCCGGGCGGATAGAGGCCCTGGGTGGCGCGGTTGAGGAGCGGCGAGGCGGGCTCGCAGTCGGCGCGGATCTTGCCGATCAGCTCGTACTTCCGCTCGACGAGGTTTGGGTTGTAGGTCGGCGAGGAGGCGAGCACGAGGAGCCGCCCGGAGCGGGGATCGATCGCGGCGACGGCGCCGCAGCGCGTGCCGAGCGCCCGGAGTGCCGCGCGCTGGGCATCGAGGCGAAGCGTCGTGTAGACGTGGTTGCCCTGGATCGGCCGGCCCTTCGCCTCGTCGAGCAACGAGGAGAGGCTTCGGTTCGTGCCCGTCAGCTTGTCGTTCAGCGACCGCTCGAGCCCCACTCGCGACCGGCCGGCGGTCGAGTAGCCGATGAGGTGCGCGGTCAGGCCGCCCAGCGGATACGTGCGGAAGAAGAGCGTCTTCCCCTCCAATCGCTTCGGCATCGAGCGGGCGGCGAGGCGTCCGTTGTCGACGATCCGGCCGCGCTTCACCTGGAACTCGGCCACCCGCAGGATCGTGTTGTCCTGCCGCGCCGAGAGCGCGCTCGATTCCCACACCTGCCAGTACGTCGTCGCCACGATCAGCGTCACGAGCAGCAGGACCGCAACGAACGCGACCCGGCGGAGCTCGTCGTTCATCGCATCCTCGCCTGGAAGACGGCCCGGTGGGACACGAGCAGGAGCAGGGTCAGCAGCACGAAGTTCGAGAGGATGCTCGACCCCCCGTACGACACGAACGGCATCGTGATGCCGGTCAGCGGCACGACACGGAGGACGCCGCCGACGATGATGAACGTCTGCAGCGCGAGGCCGAAGGCGAGCCCGGCGGCGAGGAGTTTCGAGAACCCGTCCTGGGCGATCAGCGCGATGCGCATGCCCCGGATCACGAAGACGACGATCGTCAGGAGCAGCGCGCAGGCGCCGATCAGGCCGATCTCCTGCGCGATCGCCGAGTAGATGAAGTCCGTGTTGAGGAAGGGGATCAGCGGCTGCCCCTCGATCGTCGTAAAGGTGCCCTTGCCGATCCCGGTGCCGCCGAAGCCGCCGTTGCCGATCGAGTAGAGGCTCTTCACGAGCTGGTACGACTCGCAGTTCTGGCGCAGCTCCAGCTGCCCGTTCGACGAGCAGAAGACCGGCGAGTCCGTCCAGGGGTGGAGCCAGACGGTGACGCGGGTCTGGACGCGCGCGAGCGCGTTGTAGAGGGCGGCTGCGCCGCCGACGAAGAGCGCGAGCCCGCCGAGGACGTACAGCGGCTTGCCGGTCGCCACGTAGACCATCGCGAGGAAGATCCCGAAGTTGAGGAGCGCCGAGCCCAGGTCGCTCGTCTGCACGAACACGAGCATCGCCGCGCCCCAGATCACGAGCAGGGGGCCGAGGTCCTTGAGGCGGCCGCGCGCGAGCGACTCCCGCTTGTCGCGCAGGTACGCTGCGAGGAAGACGATCAGGAAGATCTTCGCGAGCTCGCCCGGCTGGAAGCGGATGCTGCCGATCTCGACCCAGAGCTTGACCCCGTTCACGCGGACGCCTCGGATCGGCCCGACCTCCGGCAGCGACGGCAGGAGCAGCAGCGCGATCGCGGTGACCCCGAACACGTACTTGTAGCGCTCGAGCGCTCGGTAGTCGAAGCGGAGGGTGATGAGGACGGCGGCGAACACCCCGAGCCCGATCACGACCCAGAGGAGCTGCTTGCGCGCGCTCTCGGGATCGAGCCGGTAGATGGTGGTCAGCCCGACCGCGGTCAGGAGCCCGGCGGCCGGTAGGAGCGACGGGTCGGCGAACGGTGCCGTGAGCCGGACGATCAGGTGCGCGACGACGTAGAGGCCGGCGAGGACGCCGACGTACCGTGCCCAGTCGCTCGTGACGATGCCGTCGTCGCGCACGATCCAGGCGGAGGCGAAAGCCGCGCCTCCGACCGCGGCGGCGACGACGAGGTTGAGCAGCTCGCGGTTCCGCGGGCTCATCGCATCAGGCTCCAGACGACGACGACCGCGGACGCGACCAGCCCGAGAACGAGGAAGAGCGCGGGCCAGCGCGCGCCGGCGCCCGCGCCCCAGCGCCGCACCGCCGGCTCCGGGGGAGCCGGAGCAGGCAGCGGCACCGGCGGTGCGTAAGCCGGGAGCGGGTGCTCGGCCGTGATCTCCGACGGGCTGGGGACGCCGTCCTCGATCTCGAAGAGGACGACAGTGATGTTGTCGTCGCCGCCGACGGCGTTCGCGGCGCTAACGAGGGCCTCCGTCGCCCGTCGCGGATCGCGACCGGCGCCGACCACGATCGAGGCGATCTCCTCGTCGCGGAGCATGTCGGTGAGCCCGTCCGAGCAGAGCAGGAAGAGGTCGCCGGCGAGGAGCGGCACGGTCATCGTGTCGACGTCGACCTCCGCCTCCGTCCCGACCGCGCGCGTGATCACGGAGCGGTGCGGGTGCGTGTCCGCCTCCTCCGGCGTCAACCGCCCGGAGCGGACGAGCTCGCCGACGAGCGAGTGGTCGGGCGTCAGCTGCTCGAGCGCGTCGCCGCGGACACGGTAGGCGCGGGAGTCGCCGACGTGGCCGATCGCCATCGTCTCCTCCAGCTCGTCGACGAGGGCGACGGTCGCGGTCGTCCCCATGCCCGCGGTGGCGGGGTCGTCGACCGCCCGCGAGAACACGCGGGCGTTCG
>VGCB01000300.1 GCA_016870235.1 Actinomycetota bacterium
CCGAGGCGAACGCGGACGCAGTGCCGGACAGCGGTGCAGTGCCGCCGATGAGGATGGAGGTGGGCGTCACTCCCGGGTCCTCGGCGCCGCGGGCCGTGGCAGCGGCTGCCGTCGCCACGGCAAGGGCGAGAAGCGCTGCGACCGTCATCCAGAGCTTGCGTGTCATCGGAATCTCCCGAGCCGAGTGTCCGGCGCCAGGGACTTCTGACGCCGCGCCGACAGATGGTAGCCCGAGCGTGTTAGGGATTTCCTGCGCTTTCTGTGAGACGGCGGGCGAGCCCGGCAAGTCGCGCGACGAGCCCGGACACCCCTCCCGGCAGCAGCAGGACGACCAGCATCACGACGACCCCGTACACGACGCCCGGCGCGCCCGGCGACTTCGAGATCTCCTGCGCCCAGATCGGCAGGAACTGGATCAGCACGCCGCCGGCGATGACGCCGCCGAGCGACCCGAGCCCGGAGACGACGACGCCGACGACGAGGAAGATCGAGAGGGTGACCGGATAGGTCGTCGGCCCGACCGACGTGCTCGCGATCGCGAAGAGCGCGCCTGCGACGCCGGCGTAGAAGGAGCTCAGCGCGAAGGCCAGCGTCTTCGTCCGGGCGAGCGAGATGCCCGACATCACGGCCGCGATCTCGCTGTCGCGCACGGCCCGGAAGGAGCGGCCCGTGCGGCCGCGGAGCGCGAGCCACGCCGCCACGTACAGCACGAACGCGATCGTCCACGACAGCGCGTACAGCCAGTTGTTGAAGTTGAGCTCGAGACCGAGGATCGAGACGGGCTGTAGCGACGCGGTCAGCTCGTCCTTGCCGAAGAGGAGGATCCCCGAGGTGCCGCCGGTGAGGCTCTCCCACTTCTTCACGATCGCAGGCACCGCGAGGGCGATCGAGAACGTCGCCAGCGAGAGATAGAGGCCGGTGAGCCGCAGGGCCGGCAGCCCGAACAGGAACCCGGCGAGCCCGGCCACGAGCCCGGCGAGCGGGATCGTGGCGACGTCGCGGATACCCGCGTCCTGCATCAGGATCGCGGTCGTGTAGCCGCCGATCGCCATGAACGCGCCGTGGCCGAGCGAGATCTGGCCGGTGTAGCCCGTGAGGATGTTGAGCCCGAGCAGCGCGACGACGTAGATGCCGACGTAGGCGAGCTGCTGCGCCCGGAAGTCGCTGACGAGCAGCGGCGCGACGACGATCGCGGCCGCGAGGGCGGCGAAGCCGACGATCGGCCGCACGAGCCCGGCGCTCATACCTTCGCCACCGTCTGCTTGCCGAAGAGGCCCGCCGGCTTGAACAGGAGCACTCCGAGGATGAGGACGAGCGCGGCGGGCAGTCGCAGGTCGGTGCCGACGAAGTCGACGTACGCGCTCAGGAGGTTGAGGCCGACGCCGACGATCAACCCGCCGACGACGGCGCCGATCGGGGAGTCGATCCCGCCGAGGACGGCGGCCGCGAAGGCGTAGATCAGGAGCGCCTGCATCAGGTTCGGGTCGAGCGCCGGGTAGGCGACGAGCAGGCCGCTGATCGCGCCGAGGACGGCCGCGAGGCCCCAGCCGAGCGAGAGCATCCACGGCACCCGGACGCCGACGAGCCGTGCCTGCGCCGGGCTCGTGGCGGCGGCGCGCAGCGCCAGCCCGAGCTTCGTCGTCTGGAAGAGCGCCCAGAGCAGGCCGACGACCGCGAGCGAGACGCCGATCGT
This sequence comes from Actinomycetota bacterium, assembly GCA_016870235.1. The sequence goes on from VGCB01000300.1 coordinate 1,694, forward strand.
GCCGATGTCCTGCCAGGCGATCGCGACGTCGCCGATCCGGAGCGTGCCGCTGCCGAACGGGCTCTTCATCGACCGCGTCTCCCCGGACCAGATCCAGGAAGTGAGCCCGTTCAGCGCGATCAGGAGCCCGATCGTGACGACGACCGCCCTGAGCACCGAGCCGCCCTCGACCGGCCGGATCGCGACCTGGTGGATCCCGATCCCGCCGGCGAAGGCGACGAGGAGGGTGATCAGCGCCGCCGGCCAGTAGGGAACGCCGTGGTTCACCGTCAACGTCCAGGCGATGTAGGTCGTGAACGTCGCCATCTCGCCCTGCGCGAAGTTGATGACGCCCGTGGCGCGATGGATGAGGACGAGCGCGAGCGCGAGCGAGCCGTAGACGCCGCCGGCGGCGAGACCCGAGACGACCTGCTGCAGGAACTCGGACAGTGTTGGTCCTACCGGGGTTCCGCGGAGCCGGTTGAAGGGAACGAGACCGGATCCGCGGAACCCCGGATCCTGAAGCCGGGAACCTCACGGTTCCCTGGGAGCCCACCCTTGCGATCGAATCCTGGCTGAAGCCAGACGCGGGACGCGTGATGCTGCGGACCGTTCACAGGCCCAGGTAGCTCCGCCGGACGGCATCGTTCTCGCGGAGATCGTCGCTCGGGCCCTCGAGGGCGACCCGGCCGACCTCGAGGACGTAGGCGCGATGAGCGACGGTGAGGGCGATGTGCGCATCCTGCTCGACGAGGAGGACGCTGAGGCCCTCCTTCTCGTTCAGCTCGCCCACGATGCGGAAGATCTCCCGCACGATCAACGGGGCGAGGCCGAGCGACGGCTCGTCGAGCATGACGAGCCGCGGGCGCGCCATCAGCGCCCGGCCGAGCGCGAGCATCTGCTGCTCGCCGCCCGAGAGCGTGCCCGCCCGCTGGTCGCCGCGCTCGAGGATCCATGGGAACCACTCGGCGACGCGGGCGATCTCGGCGTCGAGCGAGCCGCGGCGGACGTAGCCGCCGAGCTTGAGGTTGTCGATCACGCTCAGCTCGCTGAACGTCCCGCGCCCCTCGGGCACGTGGGCGACGCCGGCGCGCGCGACTGCCTCCGGGCCTCCGCGAAGCGTGTCGCCCGCGAAGCGCACCGCACCGGACCGGCGGACGGTGCCCGAGACGGCGCGGAGCATCGTCGTCTTCCCCGCGCCGTTGGCGCCGAGCACCGCCACGACCTCGCCCTCGCCGACCGTGAGCGAGACGCCGCGAAGCGCCACCACCGGCCCGTACCGCGCCTCGACGCCCTCGAGCTCGAGGATCGGCGTCACTCGGCGGCCCCCAGGTACGCCTCGATCACCGCGGGGTTCGCCTGCACGTCGGCGGGAGTGCCGCTCGCGATCGTCCGACCGAAGCTCATCACGTTGACGGCGTCCGAGATCCGCATCACGAGCCCCATGTGGTGCTCGACGAGGAGGATCGTGACGCCGGTCTTCTCCCGCAGGCGCAGGACGAAGTCGCCGAGCGCATCGACCTCCTCGTGGTTGAGGCCGCCGGCGGGCTCGTCGAGGAGCAGGAGCCGCGGCTTCGAGACGAGCGCGCGGGCGATCTCGACGCGCTTCTGCGTCCCGTACGGGAGCGCTGCGGCGGGCAGGTCGGACACGCTCTCGAGACCGACGAGGGCGAGGGTCGCCATCGCCTCCGCGGTGCCCGCGCCGCGGCCCAGGGAGTGGGCGCCGACGAGGACGTTCTCGACGACGCTCATCGAGCGGAAGAGGTTGATGTTCTGGAACGTGCGGGCGACGCCGCGGCGGACGATCGCATGCGGGGGCGCGTCGAGAAGCGAGGCGCCGTCGAGCTCGACGCGGCCGCTGTCCGGCGTGTAGACACGAGTGACGACGTTGAAAGCGGTCGTCTTCCCCGCGCCGTTCGGCCCGATCAGCCCCGTGACCGTGCCCTGCTCGACGTCGAAGGAGACGCCGTCGAGGGCGACGATGCCCCCGAAGCGGAGTCGCACGTCGCGGACGGAGAGAAGCGCAGGCATGGTGGTTCCGGATCCTCGAGCATCAGCGTAAGCGGCGGGACGGCCGGTGCCCCTGACAGTGGAGCCCTACGGCAGCCGCGGCTGGAACATGACGCCGAGCGCGCCGGCAGCGGCGAGGAGCGCGGCGCCCGCGGCGACGAACGCCACGGTCACCTCCTGCGGCTTCTCCGTGCGTCCGAGCTTCGTTCCCAGGTTCTCGTACACCTTGCGGAGCTTGTCCTCGTCGCGGACGTCGTACGCCTCCCCGCCGGTCGACTCCGCGATCCGGGCGAGCGACTCGCGATCGGGCGGGACGGGGATCGACCACACCTCGCCGAAGCGGACGACCTCGATCACGCCGCTGTCCGCGCCGAGCGCCACCGTGTAGACGGGGATCTTGAGCTTGAGCGCCTCCTCGGCGCCCTGCTCGACCGAGAGGATGCCCTGGGTCTGGAAGCCGTCGGAGAGGAAGATGACGGCGCCGAGCGGCGCCTCGCCCTTCCTGGCCTCGGGCACGGTGCCGTCCGCATCGGCCACGGCGTCGTGGGCGAGCCGCGCACCGCGAGCGACGGCGTCGCCGATCGCCGTCCCGTATTGCGGCAGCAGGATCTCGAGGCCCTCGCTGACCCGCTCGCGGTCGGTCGTCGGCACGGTGACCACCTCGGGCGTGTTCGAGAACGCGACGACGCCGACACGGACGCCCGCCGGCAGCTTCCTCA
>VGCB01000301.1 GCA_016870235.1 Actinomycetota bacterium
AGCCGCTCCGCCTCGTCGCGGCCCGAGACGCGCCGGGCGGCGATGCGCGCCCGGATCTCGGCCAGGCGGTGCTGCGCGATCCGCCGCGTGCGCTCGTCGGCGCCGAGCTCGATGAGCCTGCCGTAGGCGTCGCGGGCGGCCTCGAACTCGCCCTCGTGCTGGAGGCAGCGTGCGAGCCGCAGGACGACTGCCGCCGACCCGGGTGCAAGCTCGGCGAGGCGCCGGTTGACGGCGAGCGCTTCCGGGCCCCAGTCGCCGGCACGCGCGAGCCGCGCCGAGCGCAGGACGAGGTCCTCGATCTCCCTCACGCGGCCGCGGGCTCGGCGCCGGCGGCGAGCAGGTCCACGATCCGCGCCGCCGGCAGGACCTCGTCGATCACCGCTGCGCACTGGCCCATCGGGAAGAAGCCTTCGACGAGGTCGCCTTCGACGGCCCCCGCGTAGCCGCGCCAGAACTGGTCGACCGCCTGGTCGGGGTACGGCTTGATCTCGCTCTCGCGGCCGGCCCACGACGCGACGAAGTCGTTGCGCCACGCCCGCGAGGGCTTGCCCGTGCAGGCGCGCGTGACGATACAACGCCAGAGCCGCGAACGCGACCACACCGAGCCTTCGCAGGAAGGCGGGCGGCGACACCGAGCCTGGCACCTCGACATCGGGCACGTCGAGCGTCCGCTCGCGCTGCTGAACCAGGATCTCCGTCATTGTGTCCTCCCCCGTGCGGCACGGCCGGCGAAGTCTCCGATGATGGTCTCCAGCCGCGGCCGCTCCGCGGACCGCGCGACGAGGAAGACGACGGCGAGCATCAGCCCACCGGCGACGTAGCGGGCCGCGCTGACGAGGAGCGTGATCGTCGCCGCCTCGGGGAAGCCGAGGCCGCCGGTGTAGAGGACGAGCGCGAAGCCCCATTCGAACTGGCCGAGCCCGCCCGGGGCGATCGGCACGAGCCGTGCGATGTAGCCGCCGACGATGCCCATCAGGATCAGCGACGTCTCCGCGTTGAGGATGACGTGCTCGGAGGTGAAGGCCTGCGAGACGGTGTATGCCGCGACGTCCATCAGCAGGAACGCGGCGATGGAGTAGAGAGCCAGCTCGCCGAACGTCGCCGGTCGACGGAGCAGCGAGCGTCCCAGCTCGCGACTGGCCGCGACGCGCGACCTCGCCCGGCCGCGCCGCCCCTCCCGTGTCGTCGTCAGGAAGACGGCGAGCGCAAGGATCACGAGCGGCCACCCGAGGAGCAGGATCCCGTCGATCGGGCCGAGCAGGACGAGCCCGACCAGTGCGAAGAGCGCGGTCTCGAACACCTGGAACCCGCGGCCGAGGAACACCGCCCGTCCGGCGGTTCTCGGCTCGACCCCGTTCCACTCGAGCGTCGTCGCCTGCGCCGACCACCCTGCCGAAAAGGGCACGAGGCGGCTGACGACGTGGGTGTGGACGTACCCGAACGCGCTCTGGGCGAAGCTCACGCGGCAGCCCAGAAGACGGCAGAACCGATGGAACTGCAAGGCCTTCGCGAAGGTCATCAACCCGAGAAGCACGAGCGCAACGAGCACCAGCGACCACGCGACCGGATCCTGTGAGGCGACGTAGAGCTCGAGATCGGGTACGCCCCGACCGAACCCTTCGTCCGCGTCGGTCAGCGGGATGATCCCGCCCCCGATCAGCAGATCGAGGACGCGCGTGTAGGCGGCGACGATCCACGGATCGGCGAAGTGCACGAGGGCGCCGATCGCCCCGAGGCCGATCGCCCAGCCGGCGACGAGCGAGAGCCGCCAGCCGCGCGGCACCGGCGCGGACACCGGCGTGGAGCCGGCGTCGGCCTGATACGGCGCGTTCATCGCCGCCTCCCGGACGGCGTCCGCGCTCCTTCGCGCGCTGCCGCGCCTTCGCCGGGTGAGCACGTCGCTGGACGCACCATGTTCTCCTCCGAGGTCGTGGATGTCATTGCCGTGTGGGTCGAACTCGGGGGAGAGTCGCGCGGAACGGCTTCGGAATCGGTCCGGAACGTGTCGGCCCGGGCCGCGTCGGGGTCGTCGGTGTCTCGATCAGCTCCTTGCGATCAGGGTGACGGTCGCCGTGCGAGCGCGAAAGACCTCTCGGCCGCCGGCCAGGGCATAGGAGACGGCCGCGGCGGCCTTCGCCCCCAGGGGCTGCCGCAGCATGTCGGCGTCGAACGCGATCGAGATGTCGTCCGCACCTCCGCAGACCAGCGCGCCGCACGCCGCTCCGTCGAGCCGGAGAAGCGGCACGGCCGACCTTCCCTCCTCCAGCGACGCCACGAGCCCGCCGAGCGACCGGGCCGCCTCGGGGCGGCCGAGGCCGATCGGAAGGCGAAGCCCGCTTGCCTTTACGCGAGCGGTCGCCGGCCGTCCGGAGACATATGCGACCGTGAACGTGCCGCGCAGGCTCCTCGCGGGCGCTCCGGGCGCGGAGCCGCGACAGTTCGGCCCGGCACCGACGCTCGACGCGGTGAAGGCGAACGTCGCCTCGACCTCCTGCGCGGCCTCCACCGCCGCCGTCGAGCCGACGCCCGCGAGCGCGCCCAGCACCACGGCGAGCGCACCGGTGGCGATCACGAGGATGCGTCCCACTCCGAAACCTCTCACGTCGGTACCTCCTGACCGGGGCTGCCGCCGGCGCCAGCCGGCGGCAGCCCCTCTCTGGTCTGTGCCTGCCTCAGCCGACGTTGCCGCCGCCGAAGTCGTCGAATCGGGCTCCGGTCGCGCCGAGGTAGAGGACACCCGTCCTCCCTCCACGTGTCTGGAAGAAGGTGCCGTGCCTCGGCTTCGTGTCGGCGACGCCGAGGAGGGCGTTGTTCTTGTACACGTGAACGGTGCCGTCGGCGAGCGCCTTGGCCGAGAGCATGTCGCCCGCGGCGAACGCAACGGGGTACGACGCGATCGTCGCGGTCGGACGCCCCGGCTGCCGTGTGGCCACCCGGACGACGCTCTGGGCGGCGTGGTAGCTCACCTCGATGCCGCCGAGCAGGTAGGTCGGCAGCAGCGTCGGCCCCTGCACCTTGAGCAGGATGCCCTGCTGCCCACCGGACGCGAGGCCCGAGAGGACGACGCTCGCCGCCTGCGAGGTGCCGAAGGGCGGGCTGCCCACCCAGTAGGCCGTGCCGCCGAGGAACACCCTCACGCGATTGCTCTCGATCCGGAAGCCGGAGAAGAGATCACCGAGGCCCGTCCAGTTCGGGCCGAGGCGTCCGTTCGGCCGGTTGAACGCGTCGAGCACCCCCGGGGCGACGACGACGTCGAACTCCTGGGTGGCGCTGCCGCCCGGGTTCGTCGCCCGCACCGTGACGCCGTACGTTCCCGGCACCATCGGCGACCACTGGACGTGGCCGGTAGGCGCGATGGTCATGCCCTCCGGCGCCTCGGTCAGCTCGAACGTCGGCGAGCCCGTCGCGGTGACCTGGTAGGCGTACGCGCCGCCGGCCGTGGCGGCCGTGACCGCCGTCGACGTGATCGTCGGCGCGCCGACCGGCGGCGTCGTGATCTCGTACGACCCGAGCACCTGCTGGCGGATCAGCACGCCTTCGAACGGCGTGCCGACGAGCGCCGGGTTCGGGTCGGGAGCGTGGAACTCCGCCGAGGGGCGGAACCCGGCCATCGCCAGGATGAGACCGAAGTTCTCTGCGAAGTTCATGAGCCCCGGAGCGTCTCCGGGCTGGTTGACGATGACGTGCTCGATCTCCTCGAGCGTCACGGGCGTCTGCCACGTGGCGGTCGTGCCCGGCAGGTAGCCGATGTTCGTCCCCACGCTGAAGGGGTGACAGAACTCGAGCTCACGCTGGTCGGAGCAGTCGAAGTCGCGGGCGAGACCGCGCGTCGACGTGTAGTCGGGTGTCGTCGAAACGTTCGCGTCCGTGAGCGTTCCCGCCACGATCTTCAGCAGGACGCCACGGAAGTCGCCGTACTCCATCCTGATCCGCACCTGCTGCGTCACGTCGGGTGCGAGACCGAGGCGCTGGGTGATGTTCCCCGGCACCGGCTCCCCGGCGGGATCCGCCAGGATCGCGGGCTCGCCGCCACAGGCGGCGTCGGCGTCGGGATCGCCGACGAAGAGGCCGCTCTTGACGCAGATGAAGTTGACGTTGCCCTTGAGGATGGGCGTGAACGGCCCGTTCTTCTTCACCGACTCGAGCCCGTAGAGGAGCGGCTCGATGCCCGTGGCCGGGTCGACGTGGACCTGATCCGGGAGGACCTCCTGACCCGATCGATCGATGCGGTCGTCCGGCCAGACCATCTGCCCGAAGAGCAGGCCGTTGCCGATCACGTTCGGGAACTGCCCGATGCCGAGCGCGGCGTTCCAGCACGCGCCGTCGGCGAGGCTTCCGCACGCGGGAAGGCCCGGGTGGACGCGGACGTCGCGGCGATCCTGCGTGAACCCG
>VGCB01000302.1 GCA_016870235.1 Actinomycetota bacterium
GGATTGCGGCAGCAGGATCTCGAGGCCCTCGCTGACCCGCTCGCGGTCGGTCGTCGGCACGGTGACCACCTCGGGCGTGTTCGAGAACGCGACGACGCCGACACGGACGCCCGCCGGCAGCTTCCTCAGGAAGCGCCGGATCGCGCCGCGCGCGGCCTCGAGCCTCGTCGGCTTGACGTCCTGCGCCGCCATCGAGCCGGACACGTCGAGCACGAGCACGACGCTCGCCCGATCCTGGGTGGCGGCGAGCGTCATCTTCGGCCGGGCCGCGCCGATGCAGAGGAGCGCGACGGCGGCGAGCAGGGCGGCCGCCACGAGGTGCCGCCGCCAGCTGCTCGATCGCGTCGCGACCGACGCGAGGACGGACAGGTTCGGGAAGGGGACGACGTACCTCGTCGGCTTGCGCTCACCCCACACGTACGCGATCACGGCGAGCGCGGGCACGATCAGCGCGAGCAGGACGATCGGCGAGGCGAAGCTCACGGGCTCGTCCTCGTACAGAGCGCGAGCAGCTGCAGCTCGGGCTTGGCGCCGCCCGCGGGGCCGCGAACGGTGACGGTGACGGCGATGCCGTTCGGCGCCGGCGTCACCTTCGTCGTGACGGCCCGGAGGGCGGCCTCGGACGGCGGCGGAACGACGCGAAAGCCCACTGCATGGCTCGCGGCGACGAGACGCGCGCTCCCGGGACAGCGCGCCTCGATCCTCCTCGTGCCGACGGAGAGCGCCCAGGTGCGCGCGAGCCGGTCGACGGGACGCGTCGGCTTCAGGCCCTCGTGGCTCGACGTGCGCGCGGTCTGGCTGCGAGCGCCGCCCCCGCTCGTGGGCACACAGCCGACGAACGGCTTGAACGCCACGGGCCTGGCGCCTCCCGCGAAGAGGCCGCCGAAGACGACGCTCTCGCGCGTCGTCGTCCCCGGCCCGACCGGGGCGCCGGTCTCGCCGCGGATCCCGACGTCGAGCTGACGGTCGGAGATGCGGACGTCGGTGCCGGCGACGATGTACCCGCGGCGCGGGCAGGCGAGGAGATACTCGACGCGCCCCGGCGATCCGGGTGGGACGACCACCCAGGGGCCGGCGGCGGGCAGGCAGACGAGGAGGCCGTTGCACTCGTCCGCGGCCCGGGCGGCACCCGCGCCGGCGAGCGCGGCGACGATGGCAAGAGACGCGACCGCGAGCAGGACGCCGGGCCGCTTCACAGCGGCCTCCGGAACCACGCCATCGACAGCCCGGCGGCGACGAGCGCGAGGAGCCCACCGGCGCCGGCGAACGCGGCGGTGATCTCGCGATCCTCCCGCTTGCGGCCGATGCGCGAGCCGAGGTCCTCGTAGACCCGCTCGAGGCGCCGCGCGTCCGGGGCGTCGTAGAACGTCCCCGATGCCGCCTTCGCGACCTTCTCGAGCGTCTCCCGGTCGGGCGTGACGACGACGCGCTCCTTGAGCCCGCCGCCGATCGGCACCTCGACGACGGCGTCCCCGGTTCCGAGGGCGACCGTGCTAGACCGGGACGCCGGCCTTGATCGCCATCCCCGCCGCGGCGAGGGGCGCCGGCCCCTGCCCGGTCTGCGCGCCGTCGGAGAGAAGGACGATCGTGGCGGGGATCGCGTCGCGCCCCACCTTCTGACCCGGCGGGCGGACGGCGGAGAGCGCCCTGACGATCGCGCCCCCGATCGCCGTGCCCCGACCGAGGCGCAGCTCGCGGAGCGCCGCCCTGGCGGCGTCGCGGTCGGTCGTCGGCGGCAGGATCACGGTCGCCTGGTCGGAGAAGCTGACGATCCCGACACGGTACTTCTCGGGCACCTCGGCGAGGAAGCCGTCGATCGCCGCGAGGGCGGCCTTGAGCCGGGTGGGCTTGACGTCGGTGGCGGACATGGACAGGGACGTATCGATCGCGAGCATGATCGCGGCCTCCTCGCGCGGGACGGAGAGCGTCGCGTGCGGCCGCGCGACCCCGACGATCAGCGCTGCGATGGCTGCGAGGAGGATCGCGATCGGGAGGTACCGCTTGCGTGTGGGCCTCGCGGGGAGCAAGCCGGCGACGAGCGCCGGGTTGCCGAACCGGGCGACCTCGGAGCGGCGACGGCGGTCGAGCGCCACGTACCCGGCCGCGAGCAACGGGACGGCGATCAGCAGCAGCAACGCGAGCGACCAGTCGAAGCTCACGACCGGCTCCGCAGGTAGGCCGCGAACGTGCGCAACCAGTCGCCGTCGGTCGAGAGAACGACGTGCCCCGCCCCGGTCGAGCGGAACACTCGAGCGACGCCCTCGCGCTCTGCGTGCGCGGCCTCCGCAAAGCGGGCGCGCAGCCGCGGGTCGCTCGTGTCGACGCGCAGCCGCTGACGGCTCTCGGGATCCTCGAACCACACCTCGCCGACGTCGGGGATCTCCTGCTCGCGCGGGTCCCGGATCTCGATCGCGAGGACGTCGTGGCGGCCGGCGAGATCGAGCAGGGGGCCTCGCCAGTCGACGGGCCCGCGGAAGTCGGAGACGATGGCCACGAGCGCGCGCTGCCGCGCCACGGACGCCAGGGTCGCCAGCGCCCCGTCGAGCGTCGGGGCGACCCCAGTGCCCGCAACCGCCTGCCCACGATCCGTGTCGCGCAGCGTCGCCAGGAGGCCGACGAGACCAGCCCGGCCCTGTCTCGGCGGGATCGGCGCCGGCGGGCCGCCGGCGAAGGTCAGCATCCCGAGCCGGTTGCCCCGCACCGTGGCCGCATGACCGACCGCGAGCGTGACACCGAAGGCGACGTCGTCCTTGCGCCGGTCGGCGGTGCCGAAGGCCATCGAGAGCGAGCGGTCGAGCACGAGCCACGTGACGAGCACGCGTTCCGCCAGATGGGCCCGCACATGGGGCTCGCGCATGCGTGCGGTGACGTTCCAGTCGATCAGGCGGACGTCGTCGCCCGGGACGTAAGGGCGGATCTGCGCAAGCTCGCTGCCCCGACCGAGCATGGCCGAGCGGTGGTCGCCGGCGAGGAGCCCGTCCACCCGGCGGGCGATCGTGAGCTCGAGCGCCCGCAGCAGCGCGTCCGGCATCGGCCCGGGGCCGGGACGCTCGGGAGTGACCTCGACGCCGAACGCCCGCAGCGTGCCGCTCATCGCATCCCGGGGCGGCGAGCGCGGTCGAGCCCGGCGCGACCGGGCGAGCGATCGCGCGCGCCGGAGGAGCGCAGGCTCACGCGGCCTTCGGCTTCCCGAGCTCGAGCGGCGGCGAGGCGACGGCCCGGATCACGCGATCGAGGATGTCGTCGGGGCTCGTCTCCTCCGCGAGCGCACGGTACGTGAGAACGAGCCGGTGGCGGAACGCGTCCTTGACGAGCGCCTTCACGTCGGCACCCAGCACGTAGTCGCGGCCGTGGACGAGCGCGAGGGCACGGGCGCCGTGGATGAGCGCGATCGGCCCGCGCGGGCTCGCGCCGAACGCGATCAGCTCCTTCAGCTCGCCGAGACCGTGCTTGTCGGGGTTGCGCGTGACCTCGGCGAGCGTGACGGCGTATGAGACGAGCGACGGGTCGACGTACACGTCGAGCGCGGCCCGTTGCAGCGTTCGCAGGTGGTCGAGCGTCAGCACCTGCCTGACCTCGGCCGTCGCTTCGAGCGAGCGCTGGACGACGGTGAGCTCCTCGTCGCGGGTCGGGTAGCCGACGAGCACCTTGAGCATGAACCGGTCGACCTGCGCCTCCGGCAACGGGTACGTGCCCTCCGACTCGATCGGGTTCTGGGTCGCCATCACGAGGAACGGGTCGGGCACCTTCATCGTGTCGTGACCGATCGTCACCTGCCGCTCCTGCATCACCTCGAGGAGGGCCGACTGCACCTTCGCCGGGGCGCGGTTGATCTCGTCGGCGAGGAGGAAGTTGCAGAAGACGGGGCCGGTCTCGGTGTCGAACGAGCCGGTGTCGGGCCGGTAGACGCGGGTGCCGACGAGATCGGACGGGACGAGGTCGGGGGTGAACTGGACGCGCTTGAACGACCCGCCGAGCACGGACGCGGTCGTCTTGATCGTCAGCGTCTTCGCAAGGCCGGGGACGCCCTCGATCAGCAGGTGGCCGCCGGCGACGAGGCAGACGAGGACCCGCTCGAGCATCTCCTCCTGACCCGCGATCACGCGCTTGATCTCGACCAGCGCCTCCTCGAGGCGCGCGCGGTGATCGGCGGGGGCGGGCACCTCGACTGGTTCGCTCATGGCTCCTCCGGGGAGACGGTCTCGGGTCGTCCAACGAGCGTAACTTGCGGTCGGTGCAGGCGCGTTGCGGCACCGTTTAGGGCTGCTCACCACTCCGGCGCACTTCGGGGACGAGGCGCCTGTGCGATGCACGGGACGGCGGCCGACGCCCCGCTTGCCCGCGACGAACAGCCTTCGAGGCACGTCTCGATCGTCCCAAACGGC
>VGCB01000303.1 GCA_016870235.1 Actinomycetota bacterium
CATCCTCACGAACGAGCAGGCCAACGCGTACGCCGCCGACTTCGTCCACCGCAAGATCCGTGAGCGGGTCGACGACCCGGCGGTCGCCGAGCTCCTGTGCCCGAAGGATCACCCGTTCGGCACGAAGCGGCTCTGCGTCGACATCGACTACTACGAGACCTACAACCGCGAGAACGTGACGCTTGTCGACGTCCGCTCCGCGCCGATCGTCGAGATCCTGCCGACCGGCCTGCGCACAAGCACGGCCGAGCACGAGCTCGACGTGCTCGTCTTCGCGACCGGCTTCGACGCGATGACGGGCGCGCTCAGCGGAATCGAGATCGTGGGCCGGGACGGCCTCGCGCTCGCGGACAAGTGGGCGGCCGGGCCGCAGACCTACCTCGGCGTCGCCACCGTCGGCTTCCCCAACCTGTTCCTGATCACCGGCCCCGGCAGCCCCTCGGTGCTGAGCAACATGATGGTGTCGATCGAGCAGCATGTCGACTGGGTCGTCGACTGCATCGGCCACTGCGTGCGCGAGGGGATCGCAGCGATCGAGCCGATCGAGCAGGCCGAGGACGACTGGGGACGGCACGTGATCGAGGTCGGGGACGCGACCCTGTACCCGCGGGCGAGCTCGTGGTACGTGGGCGCCAACATTCCCGGCAAGCCGCGCGTCTTCATGCCCTACGTCGGCGGGGTGGGCGCCTACCGCGAGATCTGCGACGAGGTCGTCGCCGACGGGTACCGGGGGTTCTCGCTCGCCAGGTGAGACCGCAGGTGGGCGAGCCGAGCGTCAGCGCAGCGCGAACGTCACGTTGACCACCGACGTCACGTCCTTCACGCGCGTCGTCGTGTCGTACGTCCCGTAGTCGCTCGCCTCGGTCGATCCCGGCGGGGTGAGCTGGAACGGGCCGACGGAGATCGCTCGGAGCTTGCCGAGCCGTGCGCCTGCCTGGGTCACGACCGTCTGCGCGCGGTTGATCGCGTCCTTGGTGGCCGCGGCCGAGAGCGTGGGGCGGAGGTCGGCGAGCTTCGTGTAGATGAACTGCGGCGGCGACGCCGTCAGCGGCACCCCCTGCGAGACGAGTCGCGTGCTCGCCTGCACCATCTGCACGATCGCGTCGACGCGCGCGGAGCGCACCTGGAACGTGCGCGTCAGGTTGTAGGCGGCAAAGCGCTGGGTGCCGGTCTCGTCGACCTCGGCCACGCGCTCCGTCGAGATCGGCGAGACCGAGAGCTCCGCCGGCTCCACACCGGACGAGGTGAGGAACGTGCGAACCGCCTGTGTCCAGCGTCCGAGCTCCGCGGCGGCGGTCGCGGGCTGGCGGCTCTGCGCGGAGACGGCCGCGTCCCAGATCACGAAGTCGGAGCTGATCCGCTGCTTGGCAGAGCCGGTGACCGTGACCGTGTCGCGCGTGTCGCGCGCGCCGATCCCGTCGCCGACCGTCTTCAGGCCGTACGCGACGGCACCGGCGAGGAGCGCGAGCCCGACGAGCACGGCGATCGGTGCGGGAGCACGCATCCAGTCACGATAGCGCGGCTCGCCACGACTCCCTACCTGCCGCGGGAAGCGCGCCGTTAGGATCGCGCGATGCGCATCTACCACTCACCACAGACCCGATCGACCCGCGTCGTCTGGACGCTCGAGGAGATCGGCGAGCCGTACGACGTCACGATCCTCACCCGTGAGGAGCGGCAGGCGGACGCCCACCGCAAGCTCCACCCGCTCGGCCGAGTGCCCGTGCTCGAGAACGGGCAGGGCATCCTCCTCGAGTCGTCCGCCCAGTGCCTCCACCTGGCCGACGTGCATCCCGAGGCCAAGCTCGTCTGGCCGATCGGGTCGCGCGAGCGCGCCCTCGTCTACCAGTGGCTCTTCTTCGGCATGCTCGAGCTCGAGATCCCGATCATCGACGTGATGCGCTACCGCGAGGAGCAGCCCCCGCTCGCGGAGGCGGCGACGGAGCGCTTCACCGCGTGCGCCGCGCTCGTCGAGCGCGCGCTCGACGGGCACGAGTACCTCGTCGGCGATCGGTTCAGCGTCGCCGACATCGTCACCGGCGGTGGCGTTCTCGGCTTCGCGCGGCACATGGGCCTCGTCGACGACTTCCCGCGGATCGGTGCGTACGTCGACCGGCTCGACGCCCGTCCGGCCCGCCAGCGGGCGCTCGCCGTCGGCACGAGCTGAAGCTCGCTACGCGGCCACGGGGCCGGCCTCCGCGTCGAGGAGCCTCGCGATCTCCGCGAGCGGGACCGGGCGCGCGAGATGGAACCCCTGCGCGTACGAGCAACCGAGCTCGCCGAGGACGTGGAGCTGCTCCTCGTGCTCCACGCCCTCGGCGATCGAGGCGAGGGCGAGGACGCGCGCGAGCTCGACGATCGTCGCGGTCAGCTTCCGCTGGTGCTCGTCCTCGTGGAGCCGTTCCACGAACGAGCGGTCGATCTTGAGCGTCGAGATCGGCAGCTGCCGGATGTGGTTGAGCGACCGGGGTCAGGAGGCTGGTGAGTTGCGCGCGGATGTGCCGGCCGCGTGGGTGCTGGCTTCGCTCACTTGGCTGGTTGTGGCGGCAGCGGACGGGTTGAGACGCGGGAGCATCGCGCCCCTTGCGATGGAGCGGTTGGTAAGCGAGTCGATCGTCGCGATCGCGCGGCGGAGGAACGACCCATGACCGGCCCTGGCAGAGCGCGGTGGGTGGTGCTTGCGACGCTCTCGCTGGCGGTGCTGATGGTCGCGATCGACGCGACCGTGCTCAACCTCGCGATCCCGGAGATCACACGGGATCTCGACCCGACCTCAACGCAGCTGCTCTGGATCCTCGATGTCTACTCGCTCGTCCTCGCGGGACTCCTCGTGTCGGCGGGCACGCTCAGCGATCGCCTCGGCCGCAAGCGGGTGCTCCTGGCGGGGTGTTCGCTGTTCGCTGTCGCCTCGGTGCTCGCGGCCTTCGCGCCCACGGCGGAGGCGTTGATCGCGGCTCGGGTGCTGCTTGGCATCGGTGGCGCGACGATCATGCCGTCGACGCTCGCGATCATCCGCAACGTCTTCACCGACCGGCGCGAGCGGACATTGGCGATCGGGGTCTGGAGCGCGATGGCCGCGGCCGGCGCCGCTGTCGGACCGATCGTGGGTGGCGTGCTGCTCGAGCACTTCTGGTGGGGATCGGTGTTTCTCATCAACGTTCCCGTGATGGCCGTGCTGCTCGTCGCGGGCGTCATCGTGATTCCGGCGCTGCCGGGGATCGCGACGGGCCGCTGGGACTGGCCGAGCGCTGTTGCCTCGATGGTCGGTCTCGTGACGCTCGTCCTTGCGATCAAGACGCTCGCCCACGACGGCCTTGTCGCGACGTTCTGGCTCTACACGAGCGTTGCTCTGCTCGTTCTCGGCTGGTTCGTGCGTCGACAGGTACGCATCCCCGTGCCGCTGATCGACGTCACGCTCTTCAAGCGACGCAGCTTCAGCGGTGCGGTCCTCGCCAACCTGCTCTCACTCAGCGCCCTCGCCGGATTGCTGCTGTTCCTGTCGCAGCATCTTCAGCTCGTGCTCTCCTTCTCCCCGCTCGAAGCGGGCATCCGCATGCTCCCACTCACCCTCGGGGCCCTCGTCGGCGCCCCGCTGACCGCAACACTCGCGCGACGTCTCGGGACGGCGCACACCATCACCCTCGGACTGGCGCTCGGCACCCTCGGACTGACGGCGTTCGCCGCCACAGTCGACGCCAACTACGTCTTCCTCGCGCTCTCCCTGGTCGGCGTAGGGGCAGGAGTCGGCGTGTCCTTGACAGCCACCAGCGACGCGATCCTCAACGCCGCCCCCGCCGACCACGCTGGCGCAGCCAGCTCCATCTCCGAAACCGCCTACGAACTCGGGACCGGACTCGGAATCGCGATCTTCGGATCCATCCTCGCCGCCCTCTACGCCTCAAACGTCGCAACCGTCCCCTACCTCGACACAGCCGCTTCCCAATCCCTCGCCGCCGCCATCGAACAGGCCACTGCCTTGCCCGAAGCATCCGTGACCATCGCACTCGAAGGCGCACGCGTCGCGTTCGACACCGCCCTCACCACAACAGCACTCATCGCGGCGTCGCTCCTTGCCATCACAACAGTCGTCAGTCGGCTACTCCTACGCCCTCAGCCGGGATAGACCCCTGCCATCGGGAACGGTCAGGTGGCTCGGCAGCGGGATTCGGTGTTCCGTCGAACCACGGACATCAACAGCTCTGCTCGCAAGCAGCGCAGCGCCTCAGCACAGTCGGCCGCAGCGCGAGGCTGGAAAGAAGCGCATTGTCCCTGGTCGCGTCCCATGAGCCGGGGGAATTGAATCGGGCGTAGCCTCCGCGTTGACCTGGAAGTCGACGAGGAGGTACGCCCTGATGACGAGCATAGTCCCGAGCGAGCGGCT
>VGCB01000304.1 GCA_016870235.1 Actinomycetota bacterium
GTGAGGCCGAGCTCGCGACCGGCGAGGGCGGCGTGGCGGGCGCGCGTGTCGACGACGAGGGGGCCGACCTCGAGCACGTGCGCGTCGGCCGCGGCCGCTGCCGGCCGCGCGCGCCGCATCACCGCGTGGATGCGGGCGAGGAGCTCGCGGAAGCCGAACGGCTTCACCACGTAGTCGTCGGCGCCGAGCTCGAGGCCGACGACGCGGTCGACCTCCTCGCCTCGGGCGGTCACCATGATGATCGGCACGTCCGACCGTCCGCGGAGTCGCCGGCACACCTCGGTGCCGTCGACGTCCGGGAGGCGGAGGTCGAGGAGCACGAGATCCGGCTCGGCGGCCGCCAGCGCCGCCTCTCCCGTCGCCACCCGCTCGACCTCGAAGCCTTCACGTGCGAGACCCGAAGCGAGCGGCTCCGCGATCGCATCCTCGTCCTCGACGAGCAGGATCCTCACGCCTCCATCGTCGCAGCGGACCGGCCGACGGGCGTCGGGGGAAAGCCGAACCCTAACGTCGGCCTTGCCTTCCCTTACCTTCGGCGATCCCGGCCTGGCGCGCCCCGCTCGTACGGTGGAGCCATCGACACCAGGAGGTTCCACATGTCTCGCGCTTCGCTCTTCCTTCTCGTCCTGATCGTCGGCGCCGCAGCCGTCTGGGGCCTGCTCGCCCTCACTCGCACCTCCGCCGCAAGCGACGCGGAGGGAGCGTCTGGAGGCGCAGGCTCCGACCAGATCCAGTTTCGGCTGAGCCAGCTCGACAAGGTCGAGGCGGACCTGCGTCAGAGGATTGCCGCGGCCTCGAAGCCGATACCGGCTTCCACCACGCAAGCGCAACCCGCCGCCGTCCGGCAGGGCGAGGTCGTCGTCACGCGATCGCAGCACGCCGACGACGACGCCTACGAGCACGAAGACGGCTCCGAAGACGCCCACGGGCACGATGGCGAGGGCGACGAGCGCGATGACTGATCACGTCCTGCGCCTCTACGCGCTCGCCCTCGCCGTGCTCGGGTTCTTCGTCGCCTGGGCCGCGATCGCCGCCGAGCCCTGGGAACCCGCGAGCGGGCCCGATCCCGACCCCCTCACTGCCGAGCTCGACCTGTACGAACAACGCCTCTCCCGTGCGGCCCGGCTCGCCCAGCTGCTTGCCGAGCGTCGGGCCGAGCGCGCGACGGCGTCCGGGGTGCAGGCGCGTGCCCTCGCTGCCGCTGCGCCGCGTATCGTGACGCTCCCACCGCTCACCGTGACGAGGACGTCGTGACGAAGGGCACGTCCTTCGAGGCGATGGGAACGACCTTCGAGCTCCTGCTCGACGTCGAAAACGGCATCGACGTCAGCCCCTCGTTCAATGCTGTCGAGCGGGAGGTCAGGCGTCTCGAGAGGATCCTCTCCCGATTCGACGAGGGCTCGGAGCTGTCGCGCCTCAACCGCGCGGGCACTCTCGAGGTCGGGCCGGAGCTCGTCGAGATCGTCGGCCGCGCGCTCGCCGCGCGCACGGAGACCGACGGCCGCTTCGACCCGACGGTGCACGACGCCCTGGTCGCGGCGGGTTACGACCGCCCGTTCGCCGAGATCCCTGCCGACCAGCCGGCCACCGGCGCGGACAGCTGCGCGTGCGGCGGAGCCGTCCGTGTCGACGTGGCGAGCGGGCGTGTCGATCTCGAGCCCGGCGTCCGGCTCGACCTCGGCGCGATCGCCAAGGGCTGGACCGCAGATCGTGTCCTCCCGATACTGGCCGCGCACGGGCCGGCACTCGTGAACGCCGGTGGCGACGTCGCGGCCTGCGGGCGTACTTGGCCGATCCGGATCGAGGCAGCAGGCGACCTGACCGTGGCGATCGAGTGCGGCGGGCTCGCGACATCCGGTGTCGACCGTCGCCGCTGGCGCACCGGCGGGACCGAGCGGCACCACCTCATCGACCCGAGGACGGGCACGTCCGCAGCGACCGATCTCCTGACCGTCACCGCGGCAGCCGAAACCGCCGCCGACGCCGAGGTCCTCGCGACGTCGCTCTACCTGGCAGGGTCGATCGAGCGGGCGGCCGCCGAGGCGGATGCGCGCTCGTTCCCGGCAGTCCTCGTCGCCCGCGACGGCGACGTCGTCCAGGCAGGAGGGCTGCGATGACGGGCGACCCGACGCTCTGGCTCCTCGCTCGCGCGAGCGGCGTCGTCGCCTACGGCCTCCTCACGGCGGTCGTTCTTCTCGGCATCGTCGTCAAGGCACGGCCTCTCGGCGCCTTGGTCCGACCCGCTGCACTGACCGACCTCCACCGGTTCGCGGCAGTCCTGTCGCTCGGCGCGCTCGCCGTCCACGGCACGGCGCTCGTCCTCGACCGTGCCGTCGACATCCGCCTCGTGCATCTCCTCGTGCCCGGGATCGCGCCGTACCGGCCGCTCTGGGCGGGGCTGGGAGTCGTCGCCGCCGAGCTGATGATCGTCGTGTCGCATCGTTCTCCCAGCGCAAGAGGATCGGGGCGAAAGCGTGGAGGACGCTCCACCGGACCACGTATGCGGTCTTCGCGCTGGCGACGCTCCACGGTCTCGCGGCGGGAACGGACAACGGCCGGCCCTGGGCGATCGCCCTCTACGGCTGCTCCGTGGGAGCGGTCGTCGCCGCGTGGGCCTGGCGGATCCTCGTACGCGGGAGCGCGGGGGCGACAGCTCCCCGATCGCGCCCCGCCGACGCGTCTCGGTCCTGATACCGTCCGGGGGTATATAGGAGGAGTCGATGACGACGCTCACGTATGCGGTTCCCGGCATCTCGTGTGACCACTGCGTCGCCGCGGTCACCGCGGAGGTCTCTCAGGTCTCAGGCGTCGCCACGGTCACGGTGGACCTCGGGAGGAAGACGGTGACCGTCACGGGGGACGCGCTCGTCGACGAGGAGATCCGGGGCGCGATCGCCCAGGCGGGGTACGAGGTCGCATGACCGTCACCGCGCCGCCCGGCGAGCGCGCGACGCTCGCGATCGAGGGGATGACGTGCGCCGCCTGCGCGTCGCGGATCGAGCGGAAGCTGAATCGGCTCGAGGGCGTCGAGGCTTCCGTGAACTACGCGAGCGGATCCGCAGCCGTTGCCTTCGATCCATCGCGCGTGGTGCTCGCCGACCTCGTGCAGGCGGTCGAGCGGGCCGGCTACCACGCCGCGCTCCCGTCGTCGCCGCCCGCGGACAGAGGTGGGCGCGTGGCGAGGCTGCATCTCGGCCTCGCGGTCGCGGCGCTTCTGACAGCCCCGGTCGCCGTGATCGCCATGGCCATGCCGCTCCAGTTCGACGGCTGGGGCTGGCTCGCTCTCGCGCTCACGACCCCGGTCGTCTGGGGAGCGGGCTTCCGCTTCCACCGGGCGGCGGCGCTGAACCTGCGCCACGGCGCGGTGACGATGGACACGCTCGTGTCGGTGGGGACGATCGCCGCCTGGACGTGGTCGACGGTCGTGCTCGCGGCCGGGCTCCATGCACACGGGTACTTCGAGGTGGCCGGTGTCGTGACGACGCTCATCCTCCTGGGCCGGATGCTCGAGGAGCGCGCTCGGTCCGCGTCGGGCGCAGCAATCCGCGCGCTCGCCGAGCTCGGCGTGCGCGAGGCCCGGCTCCTGCGCGACGGTGCGGAGGTCGTCGTGCCGGCCGCATCGCTCGCGGTCGGGGACGTCGTGGTCGTCCGTCCGGGCGAGCGGATCGCAACCGACGGAGTCGTCGTCGACGGCGAGTCGGCCGTCGACCAGTCGATGCTGACCGGCGAGCCGGTGCCCGTCGACGTCGCGGTCGGAGACGCGGTCACCGGCGGCACGGTCAACGCGTCGGGGCGTCTGCTCGTCCGCGCGACGCGGGTCGGGGCCGATACGACGCTGGCGCAGATCGGCAGGCTCGTGGCCTCGGCTCAAGCCGGCAAGGCGCCCGTCCAGCGGCTCGTCGACCGGGTCTCCGCTGTCTTCGTTCCGGTCGTGATCGTGATCGCGGCGGCCACGTTGGCCGGGTGGCTGATCGCGGGAGGGACGGCCGAGGACGCGTTCACGGCGGCGGTCGCGGTGCTGATCATCGCCTGCCCGTGCGCGCTCGGCCTCGCGACGCCGACCGCGCTCCTTGTCGGCACGGGTCGCGGAGCGCAGCTCGGCGTCCTCATCCGCGGGCCGGAAATCCTCGAGCGAACCCGGCGGATCACGACGGTCGTCCTCGACAAGACGGGAACGCTGACCGAGGGGCGGATGCACGTGACGGGAATCTCCGTCGCCCACGGCGCCAGCGAGCGGGATGTCCTTCGCCTCGCCGGAGCGGTCGAGGCGGCGAGCGAGCATCCGATCGCGGACGCGATCGCCGCGCACGCGCGTCGGACGGTCGGGGCGCTGCCCGCGATCACCGGTTTTCGCAGCCGGCCGGGAGTC
>VGCB01000305.1 GCA_016870235.1 Actinomycetota bacterium
AGCCGGCGGCGAACTGGCCCAGGTGGATCTCGCCGCCCACGGTGCGCGAGAGCATGCTCATCGCCGGGGAGGCCGCCTCGACGAGACCGGCGCGCTCGATCACCTGCGCCCCCATGCCCGCCAGCACCGCGCCGAGTCGATAGCCGCCACCGGTGGCCCGCTCGAGCAGCCCCTCGGCGGCCAGGGTGGCGCAGATCGCGTGACAGGTGCTGCGCGGCATGTCCGTGCGTCTCGCGATCTCGCGGACGGTGAGAACCCGGATGTCCGGCTGGAAGGTGGCGAGGATTCGCGCCGCCTTGGCAACCGACTCGACGCGGGACGCGGATCCCCGAGGTGGGCCGTCCGTCGCCGGCGGCCCCTCCGCTTCGGAGCCTCGTCTTCCGGCCGCGGTCACGCGAATCGGCACAGTGCCGGGAGATGATAGAGGCACGTCCCCGGCTCTGTCCAGCATGGCCGGACGCTCACGAGGTACGAGCCGGGGACGATCCTCGGCGCCGCCGACCCGCGGCCGCGGCGCACCGATCCCCGACCCGCACGGTGGCGGGGAGCCGCGTTCCGCGCACGTCGAACTGCGTCCAGGATGACCGGACGCCGTCGTCTCAGCCGACCCCCTCATACGACATCGTGTCGGCATCCTCGACGTCTCGCGCTAGGAGCCTCGACGTGCCCGATCTCTCCATCCGCACCTTGAACTACGCCCATGTCGACCTGCCGGTGGAGTTCTTCGGCGGCGTCCCGATCCACAGTGGCAAGGGCGTGCGCACGGCGGCGATGCACTACACGCTGCTGAGCGAGCGCGACGGGGGTGGGCGCGAGCGCCACCATCTGATCGACTGCGGCTTCGACGAGCCGTGGATCCCGCGGTTCGGCTTCTACGACTACGAGCCGCCGGAGGTGGTGCTGGGCAAGGTCGGCGTCCGGCCGGAGGAGATCGAGACGGTGTTCGTCACGCACATGCACTTCGACCACGTCAACAACCTCCACCGCTTCCCGAACGCACGCGTCGTCGTGCAGCGGGC
The DNA here is from genome assembly GCA_016870235.1 of Actinomycetota bacterium. The sequence goes on from VGCB01000305.1 coordinate 1,020, forward strand.
AGAGATGGACGGCTGGGACGGTGTGATGGCGCTCGACGAGCGGTTCCTGCCGCTGGGTGAAAGCAGCTGGATCCTGTCGTCGTTCGACCGCGGCGACCACGGGTTCTTCCAGCGGCTGCTGGCCGAGGGGCGGCTGACGGTCGTCCGGGACGGCGACGAGCTCGCGCCCGGGCTCGTCGGCCACCTGAGCCCCGGTGGGCACACGTTCGGGATCCAGTGGATCGAGGTTCGCAGCGACGGCGGCCCGCCGTTCGTGATCGCGAGCGACACGGCGATGTGGTACTCGAACATCGAGGAGATGTGGCCGAGCGGCTACACGAACGGCAACACCTACCAGATGCTGCTCACGTACGGCGAGATCTCCCAGTTCGTCGACGGCGACCTCGACCGCGTCGTCCCCGGCCACGACATGCGTTTGTTCGAGCGCTTCCCCTCGAAGCGGATCGGCGCCAACGAGGTGGCCGAGGTGCGCGTCGCCGGCTGGGACGGCTCCCGCCTCTGACGGCGGGCCCGTCGCCGCGCTCTGCTGCGAAGCGACGGCGCCCGCGCACGTCGGCCCGCGACGGGCGCGGATCCAGGCGATACTGGGACACCAACGGTGCGGCGACCGCCGCTCGAGACTCGACGTCAACGGAACCGGGAGCGGCGATGTTCAAGGAATCACTGGGGAAGGTGACACAGCGCGAGAACCTCTCCGACGCCGAGGTGGTCGAGTTCATCGAGGACATGCGCGACGGCGTCATCAGCGAGACGCAGATCGCCGGCTTCCTCGTCGCCCTGCTCGCGAAGGGCCCGAGCGCGGACGAGGTGGCTGCGATCGTCCGCGCGATGCGCGCGAACTGCGTCCTGATCGACCCGCAGGTCGACGGGAAGCTCACCGACATGTGCGGCACCGGTGGTGGGCTGAGGACGTTCAACGTCAGCTCGGCCAACGCGATCCTCGCCGCCGCCGCCGGCGTCCCGGTCGCCAAGCACGGGAGCCGCTCGATCTCGGCGTCGTCGGGCAGCGCGGACGCGCTCGAGGCGCTCGGCATCAACGTCGAGCTCACACCCGAGCAGGGCGAGAAGCTGATCGAGGGGATCGGCATCAGCTTCCTCTACGCGCCGAACTTCCACCCGCTCATGCTCAAGGTGTACTTCCCCGAGCTTGCGCTCGGGATCAAGACGATCTTCTTCACGCTCATCGGGCCGCTGATCAACCCGGCAGGGGCGCCGCACCACGTGATGGGCGTCTACCAGCCGCAGATGGTCGACCTCGTCGCCGACGCGGTCGCGCAGCTCGAGATGAAGCACGTGATCGTGGCGCACGGGGTCGACGGCCTCGACGAGATCTCGATCCTCGGCCCGACTCAGGTCGCCGAGGTCAAGGACGGACGGATCGAGAAGTACGAGATCGCACCGGAGGACTTCGGCTTCGAGCGCGCCTCCTTCAAGGACGTCCAGGGCGGCGACCCGGCCTTCAACGCAGCCGCGATCATCGACGTCTTCGAGGGTCGCGACCAGGGGCCGCGGCGCGACTTCCTCGTGCTCAACAACGGCTTCGCGCTGTACGTCGGCGGCGTCGCCTCGAGCCCGGAGGAGGGTATGAAGCTGGCGCAGGAGACGCTCGACTCCGGCCGCGCCGCCGAGAAGCTGACCGAGTTCGCGGCCGCGTCGCACCGCATCTCGCCGGTGGATTAGAAGCTCCAACGAAACGACCACGTGCCAGACGGCACGTGGTCGTTTCGTTGGAGCTTCCTAGGCCGAGCTACACGACGTACAGATCGAGCGGGTGCTTGGAGAGCACCTCGCCGCCGTCCTCGCGCACGATGTACGAGTCGGACATGTAGCCGATGCCTCGTTCCTCGAGGTCGACGACGTACGGATGGTTGGAGAGGGCCATGCCCTCCTCCAGCGTCCACGAGGAGGCCACGTCGTGGTTCTGCACGATCTCGAGCCCGAGCCACGGCTCCTCGATCACGTCCTGACCGAGCCCGTGCCCCGACCAGTAGCTCGACCACGTTCCGTGCGCCGCGACCGCGTCGAGGATCGCGCGTTGCACCTGATCCGGCCGCTGTCCCGGACGCATGTGGGCACGTCCCGCTTCGAGGCCGGCGGCGACGGCGGCGTTCATCCTCACCTGAACCTCGTCGGGCTCGCCGAGCACGATCATGCGCGCGAGCTCGACCCAGTACCCCATCGTGCCGATCAGCTCGTACGAGAAGATGTGGACGTCACCGGGCCGGAGGATGCGGTCGCCGGGCGGCCCGAACTTGCCGCCGACCGTGCCGTCGCCCGGTGTCTCGGGGTACATCGAGAGGAAGAGGGGATCCTCGCCGCCGAGCGCGTAGCAGCGCTCGTACATCGCCGCGCCGAGCTCGCGCTCGGTCACGCCGGGGCGCACGAGCTCGAGCAGCCGCTCGAAGCAGACGTCGGTGATCGCGGCGCTCTCGCGCAGTCCCTCCTGCTCCTCCGGGCTCTTGCGGGCGCGCACCCGCTCGAACGCCTGCTGCGCGTCGACGATCTCGGCCTGCGGGAACGCCTCGCGGACAGCCAGGTAGTCGGCCACCTTCATCACCTGGCCGAGGCCGACGATCCCGATCCTGCGCAGCGACCCGAGCTCCTGGAATCGCTCGACGATCCCAGCGCCCATCTGCCGGGCGTAGCGCGCCTTGACGTTCCAGCCACCCGAGCGCGCCGCGGACAGGTTCAGCGGAAGGAGCAACTCGGGCTCGCCGTCCACCGGGACGATCGCGTAGCCGTAGCGGTGGGCGAGGTTGTAGTCGGCGACCCAGCGCAAGGTGCCCTTGTGGCCGCGGTAGTCGTTCGCGGCGAGCAGGAGCACGTCGAGGTCGAGCTCCCGCAGGATCGACTGGAGCGCATCGGCGCGCCGTGCCCGCTCGGCGGGCGAGAGCCGGAGCGGGCCGGGCCGCAGCCTGCGCCTCCGCCCGATGACGACCTCCGTCGTCAAGGGCTCGCTCGACCGGGCCCCCGGTTGATCGATCAGCGAACCGGTCATCAGGAGCCTCCCGCCCGTCGGTGTGCGTGCATGGTCAGCGATCCGTCTTCCGCATCGAGGTTGACGTGTACCACGGCGGGCGTCGGCGGCGCAACCCGCGACCGGCCGAGCCAAGGCACGCAAGGCTCCGGGGGCTTCCGACCACGGCGCGGTGAGCCGGGGTCAGGTCTTGCATGTTGCGTGATCGTGCAACATGCAAGACCTGACCCTCGGATTCAGCTACGCGCCGGGCGGGCGGTACGCGACCGCCTTCTTCGCGGCCTCGTCGATCTGCTCGGGCGTGAGCAGCACGACCGTGCGGATGCTGACCGCGCCGGACGCGCCGACGCCCAGGCTGGCCGCGGCGAC
>VGCB01000306.1 GCA_016870235.1 Actinomycetota bacterium
CGCGTTCGGCGGCGCCGGGCCGCTGCTCGGCCCGCTCCTCGCGCGCGAGCTCGGGATCCGCGAGGTGATCGTGCCGGTCGCCCCGGCTGCGTTCTCGGCGTGGGGGATGCTCTCGGCGGAGGTGACCGTCGACGCCTCGCGAACCGAGCTCCGCCGGCTCGACGCCTTCGCCGGCGGCGAGCTCGACGGGCGCTTCGGGGAGCTCGCCGGCGAAGCGGCAGCGTCCCTCGTGGCGCAGGGCATCCCGCCGGCCGACGTGCTGCTCGAGCACCAGCTCGACCTCCGCTACGAGGGACAGGAGCACTCGCTGCCGCTCGCCATCGGGCTCCCGGTCGATCCGGCCGCGGTGCGGGCGGCGTTCGACTGCGAGCACGAGCGGCGCTACGGCCATCTCATGGAGGCTGCCGTCCAGATCCTGGCGCTGCGCGTCCGCGGCACCGCACGTCCTGCGCATCCCGAGCTCGCGCGCGTCGCGCCGGCCTCCGGCCCGGTCGAGCGCGCGCGTGTCGCGGCGAGGCCCGCCTGGTGCTTCGCGGCGGGCGCCGAGGTCGACTTCGGCGTCTACGACCGCGCCCTGCTCGGCGCCGGCGACTTCCTGTCGGGGCCGGCGATCGTCGACGAGGGGACGTCGACCACGGTCGTCATGTCCGACCAGGCGGTGCGGGTGGACGACCACGGCCAGCTCCTCGTCACGGAGGTCGCGACGTGATCGACGGCGCCACCGCCGAGGTCGTCGGCAGCTATGTCGGCGCCGCCGCCGAGGAGATGCGCGCGACGCTGATCCGGACGGCTTTCAACCCGGTCATCTACGAGGTGCTCGACTTCGGCATCTCCGTCTACGACGCGCAGCTCGAGCTGATCGCGGAGGCGCCGGGGCTGACGCACTTCCTCGGCGCCAACGACTACTCGATCCGCAAGGGCGTCGAGTACGTCGGCGCGGAGAGCATGGAGCCCGGCGACGTCGTGCTCCTCAACTACCCGTACTGGAACGCGGCGCACACGCACGACGCGACGCTCTTCTCGCCGTTCTTCCACGCCGGCTCCGAGCTCCCGACCGCGTACCTCTGCGTGCGCGCGCACTGGCTCGATCTCGGCGCCAAGGATCCCGGCTACGTGCTCGACTCGACGAGCGTCTTCCAGGAGGGGATCCTCTTCCCCGGCACCAAGGTGTTCAAGCGGGGGGCGATCGACCGCGAGATCGTAGAGCTGATCCGGTTCAACTCGCGGCTCCCCGACCTCGTCGTCGGCGACCTCCACGCCCAGGTCGCCGCGCTCCGCACGGGCGAGCGGCGCCTGCAGGAGATCTACGAGCGGTTCGGGCGCGCGACGGTGGAGGAGGCGATCGAGCTCGTCGCGCGCCACGGCGAGGAGCGGACGCGGCGCGCGCTGCTGGCGCTCCCGCAGGGCTCGTGGACGGCGACCGATCTGCTCGACGACGACGGCGTCGGCACGGACCCGATCCCGATGCAGGCGACGGTGACGATCGCGGACGGCACCTTCGAGGTCGACTTCGCCGGCTCCGCCGGTGCGACCGTCGGCCCGGTCAACATGCCTTTCGGCGCCACGCTCGCGATGTGCAAGGTGGCGATGAAGGCGCTGACGACGCCGGACGAGCCCGGGAACGGCGGCCACATGCGGCCGCTGCGCGTCAAGGCCGAGCCCGGCACGCTCTTCCACGCGGTCGCGCCGGCGCCGACGTTCACGCTCTGGACCGGCATCGTCGCGCTCGAGCTCATCTTCAAGGCGGTCGCGCAGGGGATGCCGGAACGCCTCGCTGCGTCGACCGGCGGCGACGTCCCCGGCTTCATGATGGTCGGCATCCACCCGGACTCCGGTCAGATGTTCGCGGTCTCGAACAACGAGCCGGTCGGCTGGGGCGCGACCCCGACCCACGACGGCGTCAGCGCGACGCTGCACCTCTCCGAGAGCATCGTCCGCAACACGCCGATCGAGGTGCTCGAATCGAAGACGACGATGCTCGTGGAGCGGCTCGAGCTGCGCCGCGACTCGGCCGGGGCGGGCCGGTTCCGCGGCGGCCTCGGCGTCGCGCGCACGATCCGCTTCCTCGGCTCCGGCGAGTTCCTCTCCGTCGTCAAGAAGACGCGGACGCGGCCGTGGGGGCTCGCCGGAGGGCACGAGGCCGAGACGAACGGCTTCGTGCTGCGCCCGGGCACCGAGCGGGAGCGCGCCGTCAGCACCCACCGCGAGCCGGTCGAGCCGGGCGACCGCGTGCTCGTGCTGAGCGGCGGCGGCGGCGGGCACGGCGACCCGGCCGAGCGCGACCCGGAGCGGATCGTGGACGACATCCGGGAGGGGTATGTCTCCGAGGCCGCGGCTGCGCGAGACTACGGGCTCACGCTCTCCCCGGAATCGACATGAACGACCTCCTCCTCACCGACTGCACGCTCGTCGACGTCGTCTCCGGCTCGAACGTCCCCGACGCCGCGATCGCGATCGCCGGCGGCCGGATCGCCGCGGCCGGCCCGCGGGCTGCCGTTCCCTCGCAGGCGGCAGCAACGATCGAGCTCGACGGCGCCCACGTCCTGCCGGGGCTGATCAACTGCCACGTCCACTTCGGTCTCGTCCTCCCGGGTGCCGAGGGCGAGCGCCTGCGCGGCGAGACGGAGGCCGCGCGCGCGCTTCGCATGGCCGCGAACGCGCGCGCGACGCTGCAGGCGGGCGTGACGACGGTGCGGCTCGTCGGCGAGGAGCCCTACGCCGACATCGCGCTTCGCGCGTCGATCCGCCGCGGCGAGACAGTCGGCCCCCGCGTCCTCTGCTCCGGGCCGCTGCTCGTCGCGACCGGCGGTCACGGCTGGGAGCTGCCCGGCACGCGCGAGGCGAACGGCGCCGACGGCTTCCGCCACGCCGTCCGCGAGCACGTCAAGCACGGTGTCGACTGGGTGAAGATCTCCGTCTCCGGCGGGATCGCGGGCGAGAACGAGGCGATCGCCGACGCCCAGATGACACATGACGAGATCGCGGCCGTGACGGACGCCGCCCACGCGCGGAGACGCAAGGTGGCCGCCCACGCCGGGCCGGCGGGCGCGATCGCGACGGCGGTCGAGCTCGGGGTCGACACGATCGAGCACGGCTACTTCCTCACCGACGAGGTGGCGGAGCTGCTGGTGCGGCACGGCGCCTGGCTCGTGCCGACGATCAACGTCAGCCGCGCGGTCGCGTTCTTCGAGAAGATCGGCGCGCCGGAGTGGATGATCGCGCGGGCGCTCGCGGCCGGCGAGCTGCACTGGGCCGCGTTGCAGTCGGCGATCCGGGCCGGCGTCAGGATCGCGATGGGCACCGACATGATGCCGTCGGAGCCGTTCGACGGCACCAGCGTCACCGTGCGAGAGATCGAGTTCATGGTCGAGGCCGGGATGGCGCCGGTCGACGCGCTCCGGGCCGCGACGTGCCGGGCGGCGGAGATGCTCGGGCTCGAGGGCACGGTCGGGTCGATCGCGCCGGGGCTCGCTGCCGACGTGATCGCGGTCGGCGCGAGCCCGCTCGACGACGTCTCCGCTCTCCGCGACCTCCGGCTCGTCGTCGCCGCCGGCGCCGTGATGCCGCGATGATCGTCGAGGCCTGGATGGTGGTCGAGCACGGCGAGCCCGTCGAGGTGCTCTCGCGGGCCGAGGTCGACATGCCGTCGCCGGGCGAGGGCGAGGCGCGCGTCGAGGTGGCGGCGAACGGGCTCAACTTCCTCGACGCGGCGATCTGTCGCGGTGCGCACCCGGTCAAGCCGGAGCTGCCGTTCGTGCTCGGCGCCGAGCTCGTCGGCACCGTGGTCGAGATCGGCCGGGGCGTCGCCGAGACGGCGCTCGGGCGGCGCGTCGTCGCGATCAACCCGAAGGCGCACGGCTGCTTCGCGGAGCAGGTGATCGTGCCGGGGAGCGCGATCCTCCCCGTGCCCTCGTCGATCTCGGACGAGGTCGCCGCGTCGCTCCTCGTCACCTACCAGACGGCGCATCTCGCGCTGCACCGGCGGGCCCGCGTGCGGCCGGGCGAGTGGGTGCTCGTGACGGCCGCCGCGGGCGGCCTGGGGACGGCGCTCGTCCAGCTCGCGCGCGCCGCCGGCGCCCGTGTGATCGCCTGCGCCGGCTCGCCGGAGAAGGTGGAGGTGTGCCGAGCCCAGGGAGCCGAGGTCGCGATCGACTACCAGGAGGAGCCGCTCCAGCTGCGCGTGATGGAGGCCACCGGTGGCGCCGGCGTCGACGTCGTGTGCGACGCGGTCGGGGGCGAGGTGTTCGACGTGCTGCTCGAGTGCCTCGCGTTCGAGGGCCGGATCCTCCCGATCGGCTGGTCGAGCGGGGAGATGCCGCTGCTCGAGGCGGGCCCGCTCGTCGCCCGGAACGCCGACCTGATC
>VGCB01000307.1 GCA_016870235.1 Actinomycetota bacterium
CGCCGCCGAGGACGACGTCGGGCCGCCTGCGGGCGAGGATCGCGAGACAGCGCGCGGGAGCGGCGGCGGCCCGCCCGAGCGCGCGCAGGAGAGGCAGCCCGGGTCGCCGCGGGAACCCGGACACCGGGAACGTGTCGAGCTCGAAGCCCGCCTCAGGAACCAGCCGCGACTCGACGCGTTCGAGGGTTCCGGCGAACGTCACGCTCACGCCGCGCTCCCGCAGCGCTTCCGCGACTGCGAGGGCGGGCCTGACGTGACCTGCCGTTCCCCCGGCCGCGATCACGCACGCGAGCTTCGACGACGCGCTCATTCACCGCGATGTTAAGGAGGATGCCGACGGCGGAGAGCAGCACGATCAGCGACGAGCCGCCGTAGGAGACGAAGGGGAGCGGGATCCCGGTCAGCGGCGCGATCCCGAGCACCGCCGCCAGGTTGACGAGCGCCTGCCCGCCGATGAGCGCCGTGATCCCGACCGCGAGCCGCTTCCCGAACGGGTCGCGGCAGCGGAGCCCGATCCGGAAGCCGGCCCAGACGAACGCGCCGAAGCACGCGATCACGATCGTCGAGCCGATCAGGCCGAGCTCGTCGCCGACGATCGCGAAGATCATGTCCGTGTGCGCCTCGGGCAGGTAGAAGACCTTCGCCACGCCCTCGCCGAGGCCGTTGCCGGTGAGACCGCCGGAGCCGATCCCGATCAGTGCCTGGACGATCTGGAACCCGTCGCCCTCCGGATCCTTCCACGGGTCGAGGAAGCTGAGAAGACGGTCTCGGCGGTAGGGCTCCATCCAGATCCCGAGCGCGCCGAGCGCGCCGAGGGCGCCGACCGCCTGCGCGAGGAGCCGGTTCGACACGCCGGAGACGATGAGCACCGCCGTCACCATGATCACGAGGGCGATCGCGGTGCCGAGGTCGGGCTCGAGCATGATCAGGCCGGCGAAGAGGAGCACGATCCACCCGACCGGCTTCATCAGCTGGCCGAACGTGCGCGCGGGGGCGCGGCGGGAGAGGTGCCAGCTGAGCCAGACGCAGAGCGCAAGCTTCGCGATCTCCGAGGGCTGAACGCTGATCGGGCCGAGGAAGAACCAGCGGTTCGCGCCGTTGACGGGCTGACCGAGGACGAGCACGGCGGCGCAGAGGAGGAGCGCACCGAGCAGCATCATGGGCGCTGCCGCCCGCATCCTGTGGTAGTCGACGCGCGAGAGGACGACAAGCGCCGCGAGCCCGGCAAGGGCGTAGAGGCCCTGCTTGGTCAGGTACGTCATCGGGTCGCCGTTGCCGATGGCGGCGGAGGCGGACGTGGCCGAGAAGACCATGACGAGGCCGAACGCGACGAGGCCGAGGGTGACGAGGACGAGCAGGCGTCGCTCGAGCTGTCCCCGTCCCTCCCCGTTCCGGCTCACCGGACGAGCTTCGCCACCCGCTCCCGGAACTCCTCCCCGCGCGCCTCGTAGTCGCGGAACTGGTCGAAGCTCGCGCACGCGGGCGAGAGCAGGACGACGTCGCCGGCCTCGGCCGCGCGCGTCGCGTCGGCGAGGGCGGCCGCGAGCGTGCCGGAGCGGGTGAACGCGACACCGGCGGCAGCGAGGGCGGGCTCGATCTCCGGCGCCGCCTCGCCGATCAGGTACGCCTGGTCACCCGGGCGGAACGCCGCCGCGAGCGGCGCGTAGTCCTCCTTCTTGCCGCGCCCGCCGAGGATGACGTGGAGCCGCGCATCGGGGAACGAGGCGAGCGCGCGCAGCGCGGCGGCGACGTTCGTGGCCTTCGAGTCGTTCACGTAGCGGACGCCGGCGACCTCGCCGACCGACTCGATCCGGTGCTCGACGCCGGGGAACGTCCGCAGCGCCTCCGCGATCGCCTCGTCCGGGATCCCGATCGCCCGCGCGGCGGCGGTGGCGGCGGCGGCGTTCTCGCGGTTGTGCGCTCCCGGGATCCGCGGCTCGGCGGGGAGCGGGTCGTCGCCGGCGAACTCGACACGCCGACCGGCGCCGGGAACGGCCCCGAACCCGCGCGGTACGATCGCGACGTCCTCGGCGGTCTGGTTCTCGAAGATGCGGAGCTTCGCCTCGGCGTAGGCCTCGAAGGAGCCGTGACGGTCGATGTGATCGGGCTCGAGGTTGAGCAGCACGGCGACGCGCGGCCGCAGCGCGACGATGTCCTCGAGCTGGAAGCTCGAGAGCTCGCACACGACCCAGGCAGCGGGATCGGCGGCGCCGACGAGCGAGGCGAGCGGCCGCCCGATGTTGCCCGCGACCTCGACCGGGAGTCCGGCGGCGGCGACGATGGCGCCGAGGAGCGCGGTCGTGGTCGTCTTCCCGTTCGTGCCCGTGATCCCGACGATCGGGTTCGGGAGCTCGCCGGCCGCGAGCTCGATCTCGGAGACGACGGGGATGCCGCGGAAGCGAGCCGCGGCAATCGGCGGCGCGCCGGCGGGGACGCCGGGCGACTTGACGACGAGCGCCACGCCGTCGAGCATCGCGTCCTCCCAGGGACCGAGGTGGATGGGGGCGTCGAGCCCGGAGACGTCGACTGCGTCCGCGCGGTCGTAGCCGCGGACATCGCGACCGGCCGCACGGAGCGCGACGATCGCGGCGCGACCGGAGCGCGCCAGCCCAACGACGAGAACCGCCGCGTCGCTCATCGCCGCTGGGCGATCGCCACGCCCGCCAGGATCGTCACCGCGGCGACGGCGAGCGGCAGGGTGAGTCGCTCGTCGAGGATCAGCGCCGCGAGCACGACGCCCGAGACCGGCATGAGGAACTGGAGCGTCGAGATCCGGGCGACGCCGCCCCTCGCCAGCGCCCAGTACCAGCCGACATAGCCGACGATCGACGTGACCGTCGCGAGCACCGCCACCGCCGCCCAGGAGCGAGTGGATCCGCTCGGGAACCCGCTGCCCGCGAGCAGCACGATCGCGGGGACCGCGAGGAGCAACGCCCCCGCGAGGATGCCGTAGAGCGTCGTCGCGAGCGACGGGTATCCGGAGGCCGCGAGCCTCGCTCCGGCCACGTAGCCGGTGGCGACGACGAGCGCCGAGAGGACGACGAGCAGATCGCCGATGAGCGGCGCCTCGTCGGCGGAGTCGGTCCGCAGAGCCACGAGCATCGTCTCGCCGGCGAGGGCGACGGCGCAGCCGATGAACCAGAGCCGGGAGGGGCGGCGTCGCTCGACCAGCGCCGAGTAGATCCCGGTGACGATCGGCAGACCGGCCAGGATGATCCCGCCGTGCATCGCCGACGTTCGTTCCTGCCCAAGCGTGAAGAGGATCGGAAACGCGACGAACCCGCTCACGGCCGAGGCGGCGAGGAGCCAGCGGTGCCGCGCCCGCTCGGGCAGGCCGAACGACATCGCCGCGAGCAGCGGGAGCGCGAGAAGCCCGCCGACGACGGTGCGAGCGAAGGCGACGACGATCGGGTCGAGATCCTCGGTCGCGATCCGCGTCGCCACCGGCGTCCCGCCCCAGATCACCATCACGACGAGCGCGACCAGGAGCGGCACTCCCGCCGCGTCTCCCGCCCACCGATTCCCTCGAGCCGTCATCTCGAGCACTCTCGAGCAACCACGCTCGAGCGATCACTCGCAAGAGCAATCACGCTCTCGACCCGAATCTCAGGAACGAATCCCAACAAGAAAACTCAAGAATAGGTTGTCGCCTCGGCGACAACCCTAGAGCTGGAACCGGAGGTAGTAGCGGTAGAAGAGCACGAATCCCATCGCGCAGAGAATGGCGCCGACGATCCAGAAGCGCACCGTGATCCGCGTCTCCGACCAGCCCTTGAGCTCGAAGTGGTGGTGGATGGGAACCATCAGGAAGACGCGCCTGCCGGTTCGCTTGAACGTCGCGATCTGGATCATCCACGTCACTGCCTCGAAGACGAAGACGCCGCCGATGAACACGAGTAGCACCTCGGTCTCGGTGAGGATCGCGAGCGTGGCGATCGCGCCCCCGAGCGCCATCGAGCCCGTGTCGCCCATGAACACCTCGGCGGGGAACGCGTTGAACCAGAGGAACCCGATGACGCCTCCGATCATCGCCGCCGCGAAGATGGCGGTGTCGAGGTACTCCTCGCTGCGACCGCCGACGGGGCCCGAGCGGATCCACGTGATCGCCCCGATCGCGAGCAGCGTCAGCAGCGAGATCGTCGCGGTGCCCGCCGCAAGGCCGTCGACGCCGTCGGTGAGGTTGACCGCATTCGACGTTCCTGCGATCACGAAGAAGAGGAACGGGAAGTAGACCCAGTGCAGGTCGATGTTGACGTCGACCACCGGGAAGTAGATCTCCGTGTCCAGGTAGCTGATCTGCGTCGTCGCGTAGCCGACCCCGGCCGTGACCAGCACGAGGCCGAG
>VGCB01000308.1 GCA_016870235.1 Actinomycetota bacterium
GCAGCCGCGCCGCAGGCGGCCGTCGTCGGGGACGACGAGGGGAGCGTCGAGGCCGACGACGCACGCGCCGGCGATCCGCGGCGCGATCCAGGCGACGATCTCGTCCGTCGGCCCGACCCGGGTGGAGGCGAGGACGCGCCCTTCGCGGACGTGACACAGGCCGGTCCCGCCACGCTGGGTCCAGGCGAGGTCGACACCGACGACGTCCACGCTGGTCGGCGGGCCGGTCACGGCTCAGCCGCCGGTGAGGAAGATCTCGCGTCCGCGCTCGTCGAACGCGAGCGCGCGCGCCGCCGCGCTCGGCGTGAACGGGTAGTCGCGGGCGAGGAGGGCGAAGACGACGGTGTCCCGCGGCCGCCCTTCCGCGTCGGTGATGTCACCGTGGATGATCCGGAGCTCCGAGAACCCGAGCCTTCGCGGGATGGCGAGGCTCCTCTCGTTTGCAGGGTCGACGCGGATCTCGACGTGGTCGACCTCGTCGACCTCGAACGCGACGCGCGTGAGCGCGGCGGTGATCTCGGTCGCGTAGCCGCGGCCGAGCTCGTCGGCGGCGAGCCAGTAGCCGATCTCGCGGGCGCGCGGCCCGCGCCGGAGGTGGAGGCCCGTGCTGCCGACGAGCCGGGTCTCGTCGGGGTCGAGGATTGCGTACGCGAAGTCCTCGCGCGCATCGAACGCCTCGCGGAAGCGCCGGCAGAGGACGACCTTCTCCTCCAGGGTCTGCGGCTCGGCGCTCGCCCAGGGCATCCAGGGTCGGAGGTGCGGGATGCTCGCGTCGACGGCGGCCTTGAGGAGCGGTGCGCCGCCCTCCTGGTAGGCGCGGACGACGAGCCGCTCGGTCTCGATGCGGTACGCGGGACCGGCGGCCATCGACTGATCGTAAGGCGTTGCGCTCGACTTTCCAGCCCTGCGTCGGGCTCGGGTGCGGATCCGGGACAGTCCCGATACACGGCCCGGTCGCCGCCCGGCAGACTCGAGGTGCACCCGAACCCACTGGAGGCGACTCGTGTCCCGCTCGATCCCGTTTCGCACGCTCCTGCTGCTCGTCGCAGCTGCCGCCGCGCTCGCTGTCGCAACGGTGGCCGCTGCCGGCTCCTCCGCCGAGCCGACCGCCCGGGCGCTGCCCGCCGGGTTGCCGGCCGACGTCGGCGACCGGTTCCGGATCGGCAGCATCACGAAGTCGCTCGTGGCGACGGTCGTGCTCCAGCTCGGCACGGAGGGACGCCTTCGGCTCGGGGACAGCGTCGAGCGCTGGCTGCCGGGGCTCGTGCCGGACGGCCGCGCGATCACGATCCGGCACCTCCTTGAGCACACGAGCGGGGTCGAGGACTACCTGAACGGCCCGACCGGCCCCTCGGTGCTGGAGCGATACGAGCGGAACCCGAGCTACCGCTGGGCGCCGCAGCGCCTCGTGCGGCTTGCGGTCGCCCAGCCGTCGCCTTTCCGCCCGGGGACGCGCTGGTCGTACTCGAACACCGGGTACGTGCTGCTCGGGATGATCGTCGAGCGTGCGTCCGGTCGCGCGTACGGCGAGGAGATCGCTGCGCCGCTCGGGCTCGAGTCGACGTTCGTCCCTGCGGGCGGAATGATCCCGGGCCCGCACGCGCATGGCTACCTGCTTCCGGGCAACGTGTTCCGGCCGACGAAGCGACCGCTCGACGTCTCCCGTCTCGATCCGTCGTACGCGTCGTCGGCGGGCGCGGCGGTCTCGAGCGCCGCCGATCTCGACCGGTTCCTCCGCGCGCTTGTCGAAGGGCGGCTGCTCGGGCCGGCGCAGCTCGCGAAGATGCGGACGGTCCGCACGATCCCGGGCGATCCGAGCCTCGGCTACGGGCTCGGCCTGTTGCGGCTGCGCACGCATTGCGGCGTCCTCTGGGGCCACAACGGCGAGATCCCCGGCTACATGGCGAACGCGTTCGTCTCGGCGGACGGACGCCGTGGGTTCGTCACGCTCGAGAGCACGAGCGGCGTTCCGCTCGTCAAGGCGCAGGCGCGAGGGAGGGTGATGCTGGCCGCGATCGAGGCCGCCGTCTGTCCGTGAGCGAACCGATCGGCGCTCCCGCCCGAAGGACGCGGTGTCAGCACTGCGAGCGAAGGGAGCGACATGTCGATCGTGATGAGCATGCGCTGGGCCGGCGTCACGCCGGAGCAGTACGAGGCGCTCTGCGCCGACGTGGACTGGGAGGACGACAGGCCCGACGGCGGCGTTCTCCACGTCGCGTGCTTCGACGGCGAGGGCCTGCGGGTGATCGACGTCCGGGAGTCGGCCGAGGCGTTCGAGGCCTTTGTCGACGAGCGGCTGATGCCGGGCGTGGCTCGGGTCGGTCTCGCCGGCCAGCCGGAGATCGAAATCCTCCCGGCGCATGCGCTCTACGTGCCCGGGTTCGTGACAACGCGTGGCTGACAGCCGCCCGCGCACGTCCTGCGACTAGCGGGTAGAGAAGGGACCCCCGGGTGCCGGAGCACTGGGGAACCGTCGGGACGCGCCATAGCCCGCTGTCGAATGCGCAGCGAGTGGCCGTCACTCCCGTGAACGCGATCCTCAACTACCTGTACGCGATCCTTGAGGCCGAAGCACGGGTGGCGTGTCTGACAGTCGGGCTTGATCCGGGTCTTGGTATCTGGCACGTCGACTACCGATCGCGCGACTCCTTCGCGCTCGACCTGATGGAGGCCGGACGACCGAGCGTCGACCGCTACGTGCTCAACCTGATCGGAGACCGCACGTTCACCCGACGCGAGTTCGGAGAAACCAGCCGCGGTGTCTGCCGAGTGCTCCCAACCCTCGCACAAGAGCTCGCGCAAACCGCGGCTCTATGGCGAGACGCGATCGCTCCCCACACGGAGCACGTCGCACGCCTCCTCGCCGAGGCGCCCACATCTCGCGTAGACGCACTCTCAACACCGCTGACACGGCGCAATCGAAAGGATGCCAACCCGCCAAAGAAGGCCGAGCGAACTCAACGTCAAGCGCCCGCGGCAAGCACGGTGTGCAAGCGCTGTGCGGAGCCGGTGCCGCTTCGTGACCGCGTCTACTGCGATGCATGCCTAGCGCTCCCGCAGCGCGAGCGCCGTACCCCGATCGGCCAGGCCACGGGACCGAAGCCACCCTCGCCGCACGGCAGCGTTCCAACATCGCGACGCTGTAAGGGCTGCGGCTACCCCGTTCCCCATCGCAAGCGGATCTACTGCGACGAGTGCTTCACCAACTTTGAGCGACGACTGATCCAGATGCGCCGACCGTGCAGGAAGTGCGGTCAGCCAGTGCCGCATCGCAAGCGCGTCTACTGCGACGCCTGCGTCGGCCCAGACGGGCACAGACCACGGACGCCCGCGCCGATGAAGACCTCCGACGGGTGACACACCGCTTGCTGTGAGGCGCCGTCATTCAGCAAGGGCAGCCTCGAAGAGGCTGGTCAGGCGCTGATCGAGTGCCTCCGGGTGAAGCGGGTTGGCGGAGAGCGCCTCGATCCCATCGGCAAAGAGCACCTGCGGGCCCGGGTAGAGTATCCCGGCGTACTCAACGACCCGTCGTTCCGCCTGGTCTCGAATCGCGTCACGGTAGGCGTGCATGGTGTCGATATCGATCTTCTTCGGACGACCGTCCCCCGCCTCCGCTCCCTCCTCACTCACTAGCTTGTACTTCGGATCAAACGGTCGCGTCCCATGAGCCGGGGGAACGGCCGCGTCCCGATTCGGGGCGAGAGAGGTTCGGTTGCATCCCGAGCCGGTGCGATGCATGATCCAACATCATGCGATCCATCGTCATGGCTTGCCTAGCGTTCGTCGTCGCCGTCGCGCTTGCCGCTCCGGCCGTGTCCGCGACCCCGCGCAAGTTCCGCAACTGTGCGGCGCTCAACAAGGTCTACCCGCATGGCGTCGGTCGCGTCGGCGCTCGCGATTCCACGAGCGGGACGCCGGTAACCAACTTCAAGCGCAGCAACGCGCTCTACCTCGTGAACAAGGGCCGCGACCGCGACAACGACGGTATCGCCTGCGAACGAGCGTGAACCGCGCGCCACTGGTTGCGCTACTTGCGGCCGCGGCCGTGGGTGCGTCGGCGTTGCCGGCGATGAGCGCCGCCGGACCGCAGTACCGCGTTTCCCGCGTGATCGACGGCGACACGATTGAGCTCCGCAACGGTCAGCGCGTGCGACTCGTCCAGATTGACACGCCGGAGGTCTACAGCGGATACGAGTGCTACGGACAGGCAGCGTCGGCGACCGCGAAGCGGCTACTACCTCCCGGTACCCGCGTGCGCCTCGTCCTCGAGCCCGCGAGCGACCCGGTAGACCGCTTCGGGCGGCTCCTGCGCTACGTCGTCCGAG
>VGCB01000309.1 GCA_016870235.1 Actinomycetota bacterium
AGAACGTCGACATGTTCATCTGGTTCCTGCTCCGCGACGAGGAGCGGTTGGAAGGCTGGCAGTCCGGTCTCTACGCCGTTGGCTGGAAGAGAAAGGACGCTCGCGAGGGATTCGAGCAGATCTCGGAGGACAGCAAGTAGTCCATGCAGACTGCTGCGATGCCTCCCGACCCCTCAGCGCTCGGGAAGCATCGCCTCGATCGTCCGCTCGAGACCGTCCTCGAATTCGACGAGCACCTCGTACGCCAACGTCGCCCGCGCGAGGGAGACGTCGGCGAGGGAGTCGCGAACGTCGCCCGCCCGGGGCTCGCGCCGCTCCACCCGAGGGGTACGGTCGAGGATGCGGCCGATCGCAGCCGCCAGCTCGTTGACCGTGCGCGACGAGCCCGTCGCGACGTTGACGATGACACCGTCGCCCGTAGGCGCGGCCACCGCCTTCAGGTTCGCGTCGACGACGTTCGCGACGAAGGTGAAGTCGCGCGACTGCTCGCCGTCGCCGTCGATCGCGATCGGCCGGTCGGCGGCGATGCTCTCGATGAAGAGCGGCACGACCGCCGCGTACTGCGAGTGCGGGTTCTGCCGCGGCCCGAAGACGTTGAAGTAGCGAAGCGACACCGTCTCGAGGCCGTAGACGTGGAAGAAGCTCGTGCAGAAGCGCTCCGCCGCCAGCTTCGCGACCGCGTACGGCGAGACCGGCGCCACCGGCTGCTCCTCCCGCCGCGGCAGCGTGCCGCCCTGCCCGTACACCGACGACGAGGAGGCGTTGACGACGCGCCGCACGCCCTCGTCCCGCGCCGCGAGGAGCACGTTCAGCGTCCCCTCGACGTTGACCGCCGTCGTCGTCAGCGGATCCTGGACCGAGCGCGGCACCGAGGGCAGCGCGCCCTGGTGGAAGACGACCTCCGCACCCCGGACGGCGGCGTGCACGCGCTCGTACGAGCGGAGGTCGCCCTCGACGATCTCGACCTCTCCCTCGATCCCGGCGAGGTTCTCGCGCCGGCCGGTGGAGAAGTTGTCGAGGATCCTGACCTCGTCGCCCCGCTCGAGGAGCGCCGCCACGAGGTTCGAGCCGATGAACCCGGCGCCGCCCGTCACGAGAACCCGTGCCATCCCGGCGCCGATGCTACCCGGCCGGCTCCGCGAGGCCTGCCCGCAGGGCCGCCACGAGCCCGAGCGCGAGCCACATGACCGCGTCGAGCGGGATCCCGGCGACGAGCCCGAGCGCGAGCCAGAGCCCGGCGACGACGAAGGCGATCGTGGCGACCGCGACCGCCGCGCCTGCACTCTCCGCCGGCGCCGACCGGAGCGGCCGGAGCAGGAGGGCGAACGGCGCAAGCACGACCGCGAGGAAGAGGAGAGCGCCGGGTAGGCCGAGGTCGGCGGCGGCCTGGACGTAGGCGTTCTGGATCCCCCACGGGCGGCCCTGCCCCGGGAAGGCCTCGTCGGCCACCGTCGGGAAGCGTGCGCGGGCGTCAGCGACGTACGGGCCGTAGCCCCGCTCGGCGGCCGAGCCCTGCCACCCGATGCCGGCGATCGGATTGTCAAGGACGATCCGGCCGCCGATGTAGAGGAGAACCGTTCGCTGGGAGTACGTCTCGATATCCGTCGTCTTCCGCTCGCCCGGGCCGATGCCGAGGAACCGGGCGAAGTCGAGGACGTCGCCGCCGCGGAACGCGAACACGCCGGCGAGCACGACGATCGTCAGCACGGCGAGTCGGAGGACGGCTCCCGGGCGGGCGCCCAGCCGGCTCCAGGCGACGAGGCCGAGGACGGCCGCTCCGGCGGTGAAGCCGAGCGCGCCGACGAGCGTGCCCGACAGGATCATCGCGATCGCGCCCGCGACGCCGCCGATCCCGGCCAGACGGCGCGGCGCCCCGAGCCGGGGGCCGAACAGGATCGCGGCGCTGGCGAGCGCGAGCCCGCCCGCGCTCATCGCCGCGAGGTCGTGGTGGCCCGTGAACGACGGCTGGCGGTACCACGCCGTCCAGGAGCGGAAGATGTCGATGCCGACGAGCTGCACGAGCCCGACGGCGGCGGCCAGCGCGAGCCATCCGACCCAGGTCCAGGCGACGAGCTCGACGTCGCGGCGGCGCCGAAGCAGGAGGGGGACAGCAGGAGCGAGGAGCGCGTACTCGGCGAATTTCGCGGCGGTGACCAGGGCGTCACTCGCCGGATAGCCGCCGGTGCCGGCGCGCGCCGCGACGCCGGCGACGATCCAGGCGAGGAGCGCGGCGACCAGAGCCCAGGCCCAGCCGGCGTGCCGGAGCCGTGCCACGTGCGTGCGCGCCGCGACTGCCCCCGCGAGGACGACGGCCAGGACGGCGACGTCGGACAGCGTCACGCGGACGGAGGTCGAGCCGACCCCGATCTCGGCGTCCGGCTGGAAGTCGCCCCCTAGGAAGAGGAACGGAAGCGCGCCCGCAAGGACGACGGCGCCGCCCGACGCCGTCAGCCGGGCGCGGGCCGCCCGCACGGAGAGGCTGGCGGAGGACACGGGTACCTATACTGACGATCCGGATGGAGTCCGGCCTGTTTCGGCGGCGCGCGACGACCGCTGCCGGGCTGTGGGGATCGGCAGCCCTCGGTGTCCTCGCGACCGTCGCGGCGGTCAGGATCCTCGACGACGAGGAGGCGTTCGGGGCGTTCGCGGTCGTCGTGGCGACGGCGTCGTTCTTCCAGACGCTCCTCGATCTCACCGTCGAGGAGGCGCTGACGAAGTACGGCTTCCGCTATCTCGCCGCGGGCGATCCGGGACGGCTGCGGCGGCTCTTCCGGAAGGCGCTCGTGCTCAAGCTGGCCGGTGGGGTGCTCGCGCTCGTCGCTCTTCTCGCTCTCGCCCCCTTTGCCGATACGCTGCTGAACGGCGACGGGCTCGGCTGGTACCTTGTCATCGTCGCGGCGCTCCCGCTCGTCCAGTCCCCGGAGAACGTCGGCAGCACGGCGCTCATCCTGCACGGCCGCTACGACCTGCGGGCGCTCTTCCTCGCGCTCGCGATGGCGCTCCGCCTCGCGGGGATCGGGATCGGGGCGGCCTTCGGCGTCGGCTGGGCGCTCGCCGGCGTCGTCGTCGCCCAGGTCGTCTCGACCGCCGCGATCGCGACGGCCGGGCTCGTTGCCTACCGGCGGCTGCCGACGGGGGAGGAGCGTGCGCTCGGCGAGGACGTGCCCGAGATCCGGAGGTTCGTCCTCACCTCGTCCCTCTCGACGGGGACGGTGGCGCTGCGGAGCTCGCTCGTGCCGGTGATCCTCTCGGCGGTGACGACGCCGCGCCAGGCCGGGTTCCTCCGGATCGCGCAGGCGCCGCAGGCGGGGTTCACGGCGCTGACCGGCCCGATCCGCCTGATCCTGCTGACCGAGCAGACGAAGGCGTGGGAGGAGGGGCGCCGACGCGAGGTGGTGCGGGGCGTCTACCGGTACATGGCGGGAGCGGTCGCCTTCTGCCTCGTCGCCGTTCCCGTCTTCTACGCGCTGATGCCGTGGCTCGTCCGCACCGTCTTCGGGACGGACTACGTCGACGCGACCCACGCGGCCCGGATCGTCCTCTTCGCCGCCGCGATCCACCTCGTGCTCGGCTGGACGAAGTCGTTCGCCGTCACGGTCGGCCGCCCCGGCTTCCGGCTCGTCGCTCACGGCGTCGAGACCGCGGTGCTCGTCCCGCTCACCGCGATCCTCGGCGCGCGCTCCGGTGTCGACGGCGCTGCGTGGGCCTTCCTCGTCTCCGCGGGCGCGTTCGCCGTCGTCTGGGCGCTGCTCCTCCTGCGCATCCGCTGGGAGGTCGCCGGCGCGGACGCCCGGTCTACGGGAGGAGGCGCTCTGCAGCCGTGAAGGTGCTCGTCGTCTCCGGGATCTGGCCGCCCGACGTCGGTGGGCCGGCGAGCCACGCGCCTGAGCTCGTCGCGTTCCTGCGTGCCTGCGGGGACGACGTCGAGGCTCTGATCACGTCCGACACGCGGCCTGCGCCGGAGCCCTTCCCGGTCCACTGGGTGTCGCGCCGGATCCCGGCGGGCCCGCGGCATGCGGCGGTGCTGGCGGAGGTCGCACGCCGCGCTCGGGGCGTGGACGTCGTCTACGCGACGAGCATGCTGACGCGCGCCGCGCTCGGAGCCCGGCTCGCGCGGAAGCCGATCGTCGTCAAGCTCGTCGCCGACGAGGCCTACGAGCGGGCGAAGCGGCGGGGCCTCTACGACGGCACGCTGGACGACTTCCAGCGAGCAGCCGGCGGGCGTGCGGTTGCGACGCTGAAGGCCGCGCGGAACCGCACGCTCCGCAGGGTCGACCACCTCGTCTGCCCGAGCGCCTATCTCGCCGGGCTCGCC
>VGCB01000310.1 GCA_016870235.1 Actinomycetota bacterium
TGACTGCTGGGAGCGGCCGGCCGACGAGCCGACCTGGCGCGTCCCGATGGCCGAGGTCGACGCGCGTCTCCGCGAGACCTGCCGCGACCGGACCGTCGTCGAGATCGCGTGCGACCCCTACCGCTGGGCTCGGCAGATGGAGGACTGGCGCGCGGCCGACCTACCGGTTCTTGACTACTCCACATCGTCGCCGGCGCGGATGGTACCCGCCTGGGCGAAGTTCCACGACGCGGTGCTCGGCGGTACGCTGACGACCGACGGAGACGCTCGGCTGGAGCGTCACGCGCGGAATACCATCCTGAAGACCGACCGTCTCGGACCGCGACCGGTCAAGGAGCACCGCGGTTCACCGCGGTCGATCGACCTCCTGATCTGCGCCGTCGGCGCCTACGACCGCGCGACCTACCACGCGACACAGCCGACGACCGAACCGGCCAAGGAGCCTCTCATCGCATGGGCGTGACCACGTATCGTGTCGCAGTCGCGCTGCTCATCGCGGGTGTCGCGTCGATCACGATCGGGCTCGCGCTCGTCGCCGTCCCGCTCGCCTTCATCGGCGGCGGTGCCATCGCGACCTTCATCGCCATCGACCACTTCCGGGAGACTCGCCCGTGAGCATCCTCCGATCTCTCGTCGCGCGATCGAGCGCGATGACGCCGACGCGCAACTCGATCCCGTGGGACTCGTGGCTGTCCTTCTTCACGTTCGACGGACACGCCTATCCGGCCGGGTTCACACAGACCTGGACCGAGGCCCGGCAGGAGATCGCGGACGGGACATTTCCATCGTTCGCTGGCGTCTACCGGTCCAACGGCGTCATCTACGCGTGTATGCTCTCGCGGTTCGCGCTGTTCTCCGAGGCGCGGTTCCAGTACCAGCGGTTCATCGACGGGCGCCCTGGCGACATGTTCGGCGACGCGACGCTCCGCCCGCTGGAGGCGCCCTGGCCGGGTGGCACGACGGGCGACCTGCTCGCTCGGATGCTGACCGACGCCGACCTGGCCGGCAACGCCTACGTCCTTCGAGAAGGCTCGACGCTGAAGAGACTTCGGCCCGATTGGGTAAGCATCCTGATCGGCTCGCCGGACGAGGCGACCGACGAGGGAGCGTGGGACCCTGACGCGACCGTGCTCGGCTACGCCTACCAGGTCGGCGGCCGGAACAGTCATAACGTCACGCGGTACTACCTCCCGTCGGAGGTCGCCCACTACGCTCCGGTCCCCGATCCGCTGTCCCGGTTCCGTGGAATGTCCTGGCTCACCCCGATCATCCGGGAGATCGCGGCGGACTCCGCGGCGCGCGATCACAAGCTGCGCTTCTTCGAGAACGGCGCGACGCCGAACATGGTCGTCCGGCTCGACAAGGACAGCAAGGCGTCGGCGAGCTCGCAGGAGTTCAAGGACTGGGTCTCGAAGATGCGCGAGCAGGAGCCTCGCGGCCGCGACTTCTACCGGACGATGTACCTCGCCGGCGGCGCCGATGTGACCGTCGTCGGAGCGGACCTACGGCAGCTCGACTTCAAGATCACGCAGGGCGCCGGCGAGACGCGCATCGCCGCCGCGGCCGGCGTCCCGCCGGTCATCGTCGGGCTCTCCGAGGGCCTCGCGGCGGCGACCTACAGCAACTATGGACAGGCGCGGAGACGCTTCGCCGACCTGACGATCCGCCCGCTCTGGCGGAACGCCGCCGGCTCGCTCTCGGTCATCGTGCGGCCGCCGGCCGGCGTTCGTCTCTGGTATGACGACCGCGACATTCCGTTCCTCGCCGAGGACCGGAAGGACATTGCCGAGACAGCGGGTCGCGAGGCCCAGACGATCAGTGGGCTCGTCGTCGCGGGCTTCACCCCCGACTCCGTGGTTTCGTCCGTCAAGGCGAACGACTGGTCACTGCTCCAGCACTCGGGCCTCTACTCCGAGCAGCTCCAGCCGCCTACTAACGCCGCCAGAACGCTGGCAGCGATGATCGCGCCCTACCTGCCAACCGGAGATGCCGCATGACGACCCCGACCGCTCCTCGCGACGATCTCATCCGCATGATCGACCTCCCCGCCGCCGAGCTGCGAGTCGCAGCGACGGCCGACGGGACGATCGGTACGCTCGTCGGCTACGCCGCGGTGTTCGATCGCGAGACGATCATTGACTCATGGGAGGGCAAGTTCCGAGAGATGCTCGTCCCGGGCTCGTTCGCTCGGACGCTGGAGCAGCGAGCCGACCGGGTGAAGGTCCTATTCAATCACGGCTTCGACCCGAGCATCGGCGACAAGCCGCTCGGCAAGCCCGAGAAGATCATGGAGAAGGCGGCCGGTCTGTGGACCGAGACGCCGCTCGACGACACGTCATACAATCGTGACCTCCGGGCGTCGCTCGCGTCCGGGGCGCTCGACGGGATGTCCTTCCGCTTCAGCGTCGTCAGGGAGGAATGGATCGAGCCCGACGAGGACGATGCCGCGTCGCTCCCGCTGCGACGCCTCCTAGAGGTCAAACTGTACGAGTTTGGCCCCGTCACCTACCCCGCCTATGAGGCGACCACGGCCGGCGTTCGCGCTCGGCCCGCGTACCTCGCGTGGCGGACCGCCCATCAGTCCCCGACTCTCGGACCCGCCGACTCTGGCACGCCGAGGTCAACCGATGAGACCGCCGAGTCCGGCACCTCATCGCTCGTCGTCGCGAGGCCCATCAAGGCCATCGCACAGGCCACGGCACGCGCTCGCGTGCTCGCATCACTAGGAGACACCTCACAATGAGTGAGATCGCCAGCATGACCGTCCCGGCCCTCGCGGCCAGGTCGGCTGCCATCGCGGGCGAGATCGACGAGCTCAACGCCGTCCCTGAGTGGACGGCCGACCAGCAGACTCGGTTCGACGCCCTCAACACCGAACTGGGCGACCTCGAGGCGCGGGGCAAGGTCCTCGCCGCCCGCGACGACGTCCGTTCGCGCGCCGCACGACTCGCGACCTCGGCCGAATACGAGGCCCCGATCGTTCGCGTCGCGAAGACCGCCGACGACGCGTTCGACCTTCGGACGCTGTCGTTCGCCGCGTCCCCGGGCGAGGTCCGGGCGCGGGCCATCACCGCGATCGAGAAGATGATCGAGGTTCCCGACTACGCCAAGCAGCGAGCGACCGAGGTCGTGTCGCGGCTCCCGGCCGAGGTCGCCCAGCGGGTCCTGCTCACCGGCTCGACCGACTACCGCACCGCCTACCAGAAGGCGATGGTCGGTCAGTCGATGCTCTGGACTCCGGGCGAGCGTGACGCGTTCCGCGCGGCGCTCTCGCTGACGGGCGCCACCGGCGGCTTCGCCGTTCCGTTCAACCTCGACCCGACGATCATCAGCACCAAGAGCATCTCGACAAACCCGTTCCGCCGGATCGGGCGCGTCGTGACCGGCGTGACCGACGACTGGAACGGCGTCACCAGCGCTGGCGTCACGGCGTCGTTCGACGCCGAGGCGGCCGAGGTCAGCGACGACAGCCCGACGCTCGTGCAGCCGTCAATCACCGCTCACATGGCGCGAGCGTTCGCCCGCGGCTCGATCGAGATCAGCCTGGACTGGGCCGCGATCGAGTCCGATCTCCGGACGCTGTTCCAGGAGGCGAAGGACGACCTGGAGGGCGCGAAGTTCGCGCTCGGCTCCGGCTCCGGCGAGCCGTTCGGCATCGTGACTGCGCTCGCCGGCACGGGCTCCGAGATCAACGCGGCGACCGACGACGTGTTCGCGATCGCTGACGTGTTCTCCATCGAGGGTGCGCTCCCGGCGAAGTACCGCACGACCGTCCTCGACGGCACGGCCCAGGCTTCGCGAGCGTCGTGGGTGGCTAACCACGCCATCTACAACCTCATCCGGCGGTTCGACACGCAGGGCGGCGCGGGTCTCTGGGAGACCCTCGGCGGCGGGCGTCCGAACCTCCTGCTCGGCTACCCGGCCTATGAGGCGTCGGGGATGGACAGCACGGTCACGACGAGCGGCGCCGTGTCCAACTACATCCTCGCGATCGGCGATTTCCGCCACTACGTTATCTATGACCGGATCGGGTTCAACCTCGAGTTCATCCCGCACCTGTTCCACACCAGCAACAACTTGCCCTCCGGGCAGCGCGGCTGGTTCGGCTACTGGCGCGTCGGCGCGGACAGCGTCAACGATGACGCGTTCCGCCTGCTTGACGTCCCGAGCGCCGCGTAACCTCGCGGCTTCGGACAACCGGGGGCTCGGGCTTCGGCTCGGGCCTCCCGGCCCTACCTCCACTAAGCGCAGAAGGAGTTGACTCGATGCCTCCCGATCGCCTACTCCGT
>VGCB01000311.1 GCA_016870235.1 Actinomycetota bacterium
GCTCTCGGCCTCCATCGCCATCGCGTGCTGCGCCTCGAGGTAGGACTGCGTGTACGTCGTCGTGATCAGGTCGATGTGCGCCATCGTTCTCTTCGTGAGCTCGATTGCCGCCGTCATGCCGGCCTTGGAGCTGCCGCCGGCCTCCACGATCGCGTCGTGGATCGCGATGTGCCCCATCCGGTAGACGTGCAGGAGGGGCTCGAGCGGGACTCCCTGCCTGGCCCGCAGGATCGCCTGGCGGCGGACGAAGTCGAGCTCGGGGCCGAGGAGCTGCCGGGCCTCGCGGCCGACGATCAGGAAGGCGTCGACGTGGTCGCGGCAGTGCTGGAGCGCGGACTCGAGGAACGTGTCGTCGTCGTACGCCGCGTAGACCGGTACCTCCCGCGCCCGCATCGCCATCGCCACGGCGATCTGCTCGGCCCGCTCCTCGAGTCGCCGGATCAGCGCTCGCGTCGATCTCGCGTTTTGTGACTGCGTCACAAGTCCTCCGCCCGAGGTCCGGGCTGGCGTCCATACGTGTGAGGGGCCGGGAACACTAGGCTATCGGGCACCTGCGGTGCTGTGCGGGACGCCCCGGAGGCGAGAGGAGAGGCATGGGGGCTTTGATCGTGACGTACAAGACGCACCCCGAGAGCGCCGACGAGAACGAGCGCCTCGTCGCCGACGTCTTCGCGGAGCTGAACGCCACGTGCCCGGCCGGGATCCGCTACGCTGCCTTCCGTCTCGACGACTGCGTCAGCTTCGTCCACGTCGCCATGCTCGACGACGACCTGCCGAACCCGCTCGCCGCCAGCGCTGCCTTCGCGGCCTTCCAACGCGACCTCGCAGGCCGGTGTGCCGTCGCACCGCTCCCTGTCGGCGCGCGTCTCGTCGGTTCGTACGGCATCGCCGAGGACTGACGCTCGACCAGCACCCGACGACCATAGGGAGGAGACGATGTCAGCCGACGGCGCCGCCGACGTGACGAAGTCGACGTTCAAGCACACGTGCTCGGTCGCGATCGACATCGATGCGAGCCCGGACCGCGTATGGAGCCTGCTCACCGATGCCGCACGCATGCCCGAGTGGAACACGACCGTGACCCACATCGAGGGCACGATCGCCAAGGGCGAGAAGCTGAGGATCCGCGTGGCGATCTCGGCGCGGACGTTCAAGGTCAAGGTCTCGGGCTTCGAGCCGGCACGGAGGATGGTGTGGTCGGACGGGCAAGCGCCGATGTTCGCCGGCGTCCGCACGTTCGGCCTCGAGCCCAACGGCGAGGGAACGCGCTTCTCGATGAGCGAGTCCTTCTCCGGCCTGATGGTGCCGATGATCGGGAGGTCGCTACCCGACTTCAAGCCCGTCTTCGAGCAGTACGCCGTGGATCTGAAGAAGGCGGCGGAGACGGCCACCGGAGGTGCGACGTGACGGCGATCTCGAGCGGAAGCGGGACCGCGGACGACCCGTGGGCGCTGAAGACGCCGCCGCTCACCTCCGACTACACGCTGCATCGCGACACCCGCGACGGCGTCGACGTCCTCGTCTGCACGGTTGGCAAGACCGTCCTCCTGTACGACGCCCGGTGCGTCGACGACCTCGCGGCGATGCTGAAGGCTCGCGGCGACTGGATGGAGCTCGGTAGCGCCGACGAGCAGAAGCCGGCGAAGG
The DNA here is from genome assembly GCA_016870235.1 of Actinomycetota bacterium. The sequence goes on from VGCB01000311.1 coordinate 1,648, forward strand.
ACGGCACCGTCGAGGCGTGGGGCCGCTCCGCGGCCAACCCGGTGGGCGGCTGGTACGGGCTCAAGAAGGGTCTCCGGGGACGCTTCGGGATGTGCATCCCGCCGCTTCTCGAGCACCTCGGGCTCGCCGAGGTCGAGCACAACGCGCGCGGGAACCGGATGCGGGCCGTCTGAGTCAAGCCGGATGGGCCACGGCTCCCCGTCCGACCTCACGCGGATGGGGAGCCGCTTCGACGTGAGGCAGGCTCCGCAATCCGATCGCCGTGTGGACGTGTACTGGAAGGCACCCCACGTCCCTGCGGCGGTACGGAAGGAGTCCGAAGATGAGGAAGTCGTTGATCCTGCTCGCGGTTGCCGGCGCGCTCTGGCTCGTGCCGGGCGCGTTCGCCGCCGATCCGCCCGGAGTCAAGGGCATCGGCGCGAGCCTGTCGCCGAGCGGCGAGGTTCCGCGCCCGAACGCGCCGAAGGGCGCCGGCGGACTGTTCTCCGCCATCCTCACGAGTGACGGCACGGCCTCGACGATCGCCTGGTCGCTCGACGTCTCCGGGCTGAGCGGCGCCGCCTCGGGCGCGCACATCCACTTCGGCGCCAAGGGCAAGGCCGGCGACATCGCGCTCGAGCTGTGCGGGCCGTGCACGTCCGGCGCGCGCGGCAAGGCGAAGCTCGACCAGAAGGTGCTCGACGCGATCAACGCCGGTGAGGCGTATGTCAACGTCCACACGACCGCGAACCCCCCGGGTGAGATCCGCGGTCAGATCGCGCCGGCGCGTGCGGTCGCGGCCGCGCTGACCTCGGCCGGCGAGGTGCCGCCGGCGCAGAACGTCCCGGCGGGCGCAAAGGGCGCGTTCAAGGCGATCGTGATCGCGCAGCCCGACCGCGCGGTGATCGCCTGGACGCTGACGCAGTCCGGTCTCAGCGGCGGAGCCCAGGCGGCGCACATCCATCTCGGCGCGGCCGGCGTCGCGGGTGGCGTTGCGCTTCCGCTCTGCCAGCCGTGCGGGGCATCGGTCAGCGGGCGCCGGTCGATCAAGGCCTCGCTCGCGGCGGCGATCGGCAGCGTTCCCATGTACGTCAACGTCCACACGGCCGCGAACCCCGGCGGCGAGGTGCGCGGGCAGCTCGTGCACGCGACGCTCGGCGTCGCGGCGTGGAAGACGGCGCTCGGCACGATCGTCACCGACGATCGCGGGATGACCCTCTACAACTTCAAGGCCGATCAGGGGATCCAGAGCGCCTGCTACAACCAGTGCGCGGTCTTCTGGCCGCCGGCGTTCGTCGTCGGGACGCCCGTCGCCGGCACGGGCACGACGGCCTCGCTCCTCGGGATCACGCAGCGCACCGACGGCACGACGATGCTGACCTACAAGGGGCAGCCGCTGTACGGGTTCCTCCGTGACACGCAGTCCGGGATGACGACCGGCCAGGGCTCGCGCGGCTTCGGGGCTCCCTGGTGGGTCATCGACTCGGCGACCGGGAACGAGATCGCCGGGGCGTAGGTGCGTTGATTGCACACCCGGATCCTGAAGCCAGGGGAACAGGGAACCCCTCCTGCACTCATGTCCTGCACCTACCTGCGCGCGCCTCACGCGTCTGGCTTCCGCCAGACGCGTCCCGTTGTTGTCGGAGAAGACAATCGTGCTCGACGTGAGCTCGAACGGGCTCCTGACGTTCGCCTCGGGTCACCGCTACAATCCCCGCTGGCCCTGCGCTGGTGGCGGAATTGGTAGACGCGCTAGGTTGAGGGCCTAGTGGCCATTGCGGCCGTGGAGGTTCAAGTCCTCTCCAGCGCATGACTGTCGAGAGGGGGGCGGAGCCCCCCTCTCGACGACTTCCCCGGCCCGCTCAGGGACACCGGTTTCTCGCGTCCGTTGGACGCGTCTGGCTGAAGCCAGACGCGGAAAGGCAGATGCAGGACCCGATTGCAGGAGGGGTTCCCAAGGGGAACCCCGTTCCCCTGGCTTCAGGGAACGAAGCGTCAGATTCGAGCCCCAGCCCTGATCAAGCGGGGCCGTTCTTCTCGCGCGTCAGGTACCTCGGTCCCTCACTCAACCTGACGCGCGAGAAGAACGGCCAGGCCCGATCAAGCGAGAACCCGATAGAGAATGACCGTGTTGATCGTGAAGAGCACGCCGATCACGACGGTCAGGCGGGTGAGGTTGCGCTCGACGATGTGCTGGCCGCCCTGCGACTGCGGCGTGAAGCCGATGCCGCCGAAGCCGGTGTCGCGCCCGGAGTGCATGAGCACGAGCGCGACGACGGCAGCGCCGAGGAGCACCTGGAGGGGGGCGAAGACGTAGACCATCCGGCGTCTGATGGTACCTGCCTGGTCGAGTAGTCTCGGGGAGTGGCAGCGGGTGACGAGGCACGCGCGAAGATCCAGCGGCTCCTCGTCGCGGGCGACAACCGGCTGAAGCAGGGCGCGTCGTTCGCGAAGGCGCGGGAGGCGTACGAGCTGGCGCTCGCGGTGGCGCGCGAGGCGGGGATCGAGGATCGGGTGCGGCCGCTCGTGGAGGTCAGGCTCGCGGATCTCGCGCGGCTCGAAGGAGGAGCTCCTCGATCCGGTCCGCCTGACGGCTGAGCGCGTGGGGGAGGGCGGCTGCGCGAGCCGCCTCGTTGGGCCGGG
>VGCB01000312.1 GCA_016870235.1 Actinomycetota bacterium
GGCCCGCCCGCGCGCTCGGCGCCCGCCGCGCCGACGCCGGCACGCTCACGATTGCAGTCCCGAGCGCTCCCGGCAGCTGGGACCAGGACTACCTCGCGTTCGACCTCGTCGGACTGGCGCTCAACAAGAACTACTACCCCTACGCGATCGACTACGGCGTCCGCTCGCTTCGCGGCGCCCCCGTGCAGAACACCTCCGCCGTCGTTCCCGTCTACGCCGAGTCGTGGAAAGGCTCGCCCGACGGCAAGACCTGGACGCTGACGATGAAGAGAGGCGTCAAGTTCCCGTCCGGGAACGAGCTGACCGCCCAGGACGTGAAGTGGTCGAAGGACCGCGCGTTCGCGGCGAAGGCGAACGTCGCCGGCGTCTACAGCCTGATCGGGCTGACGCGGCCGAGCCAGGTGCAGGTGCTCGACAACTACACGATCCGGTTCACGCAGGACTACCCGAGCGCGCTGACGCCCCACATCCAGATCATCTCGCTGTACGTCTTCGACTCGAAGCTGATGCGCTCGAAGGCGACGTCCTCCGACCCGTGGGCGAAGACGTGGGCGAGCCAGAACCCGACGAGCGGCGGCGCGTACAACGTCGCCTCGATCAAGCCGGGCGCGGAGATCGTCCTCGAGGCGAACCCCGAGTTCCCCGGCTCGCCGAAGCCGTCGATCCAGACGGTGCGGCTCGTGATCACGCCGTCGGCCGCGAACCGGCGCCTGCAGCTCGAGAAGGGCGACGTCGACCTCGCGATCGAGCTCTCGCGCCGCGACATCCTCCAGCTCAAGGGCAAGCAGGGCGTGAAGGTCGTGACCGGGCCGAGCAACGAGTTCGTGTTCATCGCGATGGACGTGAACACGGCTCCGCTCGACGACAAGCGCGTCCGGCAGGCGCTCGCCCACGCGATTCCCTACGACGCGATCCTCTCGACCGTGTTCGACGGGGATGCGCGCAAGTCGACGTCGATCGTGCCGAGGGACATGCCCGGCAACTCGGCCGCCGGGTACCCGTTCTCGTTCAACCCGGGGAAGGCGAAGAGCCTGCTGAAGGCGGCAGGGCACGGCGACGGGCTCGAGCTCGAGCTCGTCATCGACCAGGGGAACCCCGACCGCGAGCGGATCGCGATCCTCGTCCAGAACGCCTTGAAGCAGGTCGGCGTCGACCTGAAGATCACGCCGCTCGACCCGGCCACGCTCAACGACCGTCGCGCCAAGAAGACGATCCAGATGCAGATCGCGAGCGGCCAGTACTGGGTCAACGACGTCCAGTACCAGGTCGGCACGAGCCTGCTGCCCGGCGGCTTCCTCAACTACTCGAACTTCGACCAGCCGGAGATCGGCAAGCTCTACACGCAGGTGTCGAAGCTCGCCGACCAGAAGCAGCGGCTCGCCATCTTCGCGCAGATGCAGCGGATCCTCGCGCAGGAGGTGCCGTGGCTGATGCTGGGGCAGCCGAACTTCGCGTTGCCGATGCGCTCGAACGTGAACGGCTGGGTGCAGCCGGTCGACAACCTCTTCCGGCTCCGCTACCTGCGGAAGTCCTAGCGGCGACGTCGCCGGCCGGCCCTCCGCACGGGCCGGGCGGCGGTTGCCTCCGATGCGTCTCGCGCGCTACACGCTTCGCCGGCTCGCGCTGCTCGTGCCGGTGCTCGTCGGCGTCAGCCTCGTCACCTTCGTGCTGATCCGCGTGCTCCCGGGCGATCCCGTCCGCACGCTGATGCCGGCGACGGCGACCGAGGCCGACATCGAGGCCGCCCGCCAGCGGTTCGGGCTCGACGACTCGATCGTGACGCAGTACGGGATCTGGCTGAAGGGAGTGGTGCAGGGCGACCTCGGCACCTCCTTCCAGACGGGCGTGAAGGTGACGACGGAGCTCGGTCAGCGCATCGGGCCGACGCTCGAGCTCGTCACCGTCGCCGTCCTGCTCGCCCTCCTCCTCGCGGTCCCGCTCGGCGTGCTCGCCGCCCGCCGCGCCCGGCGGCTCCCCGATCACGCGGTCCGGCTCGCAGCGCTCTCGGGCGGCGCCGTCTTCGAGCTCTGGCTCGGGCTCCTGCTGATCTACGTCTTCTACTACCACCTCGATCTCGCGCCGGCCCCGAGCGGGCGGATCGGCACCGGGATCGACCTCGAGAGCGTGACGACGATGGAGGTCGTCGACTCGATCCTCACCTGGAACGGGGCGGCCCTCTCCTCCTCGCTCGCGCACCTGGCCCTGCCGGCGATCACGCTCGCGATCGTCGCCTCGGCCGCCCTGACGAGGGGCGTGCGCGCGTCGGCGCTCGAGGTGCTGTCGTCGGAGGCCTATGCCTGTGCGGAGGCGCACGGGCTGCGCCGCGGCACGCTTCTCCTCCGCTACACCGTGCGCGGCGCGCTCGTCGGGCTGCCGGCGCTCACCGCCCTCATCTACGGCTACCTGCTCGGCGGCGCCGTCCTCGTCGAGTTCGTCTTCTCGTGGCAGGGGTTCGGCCAGTGGGCGCTCAACGGCCTGCGCTTCCGCGACTACCCCGTGATCCAGACCTTCGTGCTCGTCTCGGCCGCGTTCTACGTGCTCGTCTTCCTCGTCGCCGACGTCGTCCACGCGCTCCTCGACCCGAGGGTGAGGCTGTGAGCTCGATCGCGGCAGTGCTTCCCCGGCGCGCCTGGGCGGCCTCGCTGCGCGGCGTGCCGGTGCTCTCCTGGGTGGGGATCGGGCTGCTCGTCGCGATCGTCGTGCTCTCGCTCCTCGCCCCCGTGATCGCGTCGTGGAGCCCGACGGAGATCGACTTCGAGGCGATCGACGTCGCGCCCGGCGTGGCCGGCCACCTGCTCGGGACCGACGCGAACGGCATGGATCTCCTCTCGCGCATCCTCCACGCAGCCCGGCTCGACCTCGGGGTGGCGGTCGGTGCCGTCGCGATCGCCGTCCTGGTCGGGGGCACGCTCGGCGCGATCAGCGGCTACGTGGGCGGCTGGCTCGACGAGATCGCGATGCGCGTCGTCGACGTCTTCCAGGCGTTCCCGGCCTTCGTCCTCGCGCTCGCCGTCGTCACGGCCCTCGGGCGCGACACCGCCGACCTGATCCTCGTGATCGCGCTCGTCAACATCCCGCCGTACATCCGGCTGATGCGCGCCGAGGTGCGATCGACGCGCGAGCACGGCTACGTCGAGGCGGCCCGGTGCGCCGGCGAGAGCTGGCCGTCGATCCTCCTGCGCCACGTCGTCCCGAACGCGCTGCGGCCGCTCTTCGTCGTCGCGCCGCTCAACTGCGGCTGGGCGATCCTCACGCTCGCCGGCCTCTCGGCGCTCGGGTTCGGCGTCGAGCTGCCGGAGCCGGAGTGGGGCGCGATGATCGCCGCCGGCGCCGAGGACATCGTCGCGGGCCGCTGGTGGGCGTCGGTCGTCCCCGGGGTTGCGCTCTTCGTCACCGTGCTCGCCTTCAGCCTCGTCGGTGAGGGCTTCGTCGACCGGCGGGAGAGGGGGAGCCGGTGACGCCGCTCCTCGAGGTCGACGGCCTCTCCGTTCGGGTCGGGCGCGGCGATCGCGCGGTCGCTGCCGTCTCCGGCGCGACGCTGACGGTCGAGCGCGGCGAGGTCGTCGGGCTCGTCGGCGAGAGCGGGGCGGGGAAGACGATGCTCGCCCGCGCCGTGACCGGGCTCCTGCCGCCGACCGCGGTCGTCTCCGGCGCCGTCCGGCTCGACGGCGCCGACGTGCTGACGATGGACGCCGAGGCGCTCCGCCACCATCGCGGCGCGGGGGCGGCCCTCTGCTTCCAGGGCCCGCGGCGCGCGCTCTCGCCGTTCCGCCGGGTGGGTGCGCAGATCGAGGATCGCTTCGAGGCCCACGCCCTGCCCGGCACCTCGCGACAGGCCGTGCCGCTCCTCGCCTCGGTCGGGATCCGCGAGCCGGAGCGGCGCCGCCGCGCGTACGCACACGAGCTCTCGGGCGGGATGGCGCAGCGGGTGATGATCGCGCTCGCGCTCGCGTGCACGCCGAAGCTCCTCGTCGCCGACGAGCCGACCACCGGGCTCGACGTGACGCTGACGAAGAGCATCCTCGGGCTCCTCCGCCGCGCGGCGAGCGAGGAAGGGCGGGGCGTTCTCGTCATCTCGCACGACGTGGCCGCGATCGCGGAGGTGTGCGACCGCATCGCCGTTCTTTACGGCGGGGTCGTGGTCGAGGACGGGCCGGCGGCGCGCGTGCTCGCGCGCCCGCAGCACCCGTACACGGCGGCTCTGCTCGACGCCGTGCCCGACGTCGCGCGCGGCCCGCGGCGG
>VGCB01000313.1 GCA_016870235.1 Actinomycetota bacterium
GAGCGACGAAGCGTCCGACTGAAGTCGGACGCGGTGGGCGTGGCAGACGGGCGCGACCCCGGCAGACATCAGAGCGCCTCCTGAAGGCGCACGAGCGCATCCGCCACGGGGATGATCCGCTCCGGATCGGCCTCGTCGACCGAGAACGGGCCGATCGACGTGCGACGAAGCGTGCGGCAGTGGCCGCCCAGGGCATCCGCGATCGAGCGCACGTACGTGCCCGAGCCGACATCGAGGTCGAGCTCGGCGACGCCGTCCTCGTAGCGGACGAGCTCGAGCGTCTCGACCCGCATCGCTCGCACGGGCATCTCGACGGCGATCCCCTGCCGGTGCAGCGCATAGGCCCGCTTGCCGTCGATCTTGACCGCCGATGCAGCCGGGATCGGCAGCTCGACGAGGCCACGGAGGCCCGTCAGCGCTTCGTCGAGCTCGGCAGGAGACGGCGCCTCGTGCACGTCGATCCGCTCGCCGTCCGGATCCCCCGTGGTCGTCCGCGCAGTCAGGCCGATCTCCGTGCGGTAGTGCTTGTCGAGCCTCGTGAACCGGTCCTGCAGCGAGGTCGCCCGTCCCGAGAGGAGGATCAGGAGGCCGGTCGCGAACGGGTCGAGCGTCCCCGCATGTCCCGTCTTCGCGCCCGTCCGCCGCCGCACGCCCGCAAGCACGGCGAACGACGTCGGCCCGGCCGGCTTGTCGACGAGGATCACCCCAGTCGGGTCGAGCGCCTTCGGGATGCCCATGCTCGTAAGTCTGTCAGCCTCGTACGTCTGTCAGCCTCGTACGTCTGTCGGCAGAGCGTGTTAGTGGCCGTTCCGCTGCGCCGCATAGCCCTCGACGACGATGCGCGTGATCTCCTCGACCGGGAGGTCGCTCGAGAAGCCGGCCGCCTGCTTGTGCCCCCCGCCGCCGAAGCCGCGCGCGATCACGGACACGTCGAGATCGGCCACGGAGGAGCGGAGCGAGCCCTTGCGGACGGCGCCCTCGACCGGCGGCTCGCGCACCAGCACCGCGAGCTCGACGCCCTCGATCGCCCGCAGGTAGTCGATGACGCCCTCGGAGTACGGCTCGGCCGCCCCCACCTCGCCGAAGTCCGAGCGCACGAGGTACGAGACGACGACGCGATCGTCCTCGTACCGGCAGGCGCGCTCGAGGGCGCGGGCGAGGAGCTTCACCTTCGGGTAGGGCGCGTTCTCGTACACGTTCTCGAACACCCGCTTCACGTCGGCGCCCGCTTCGACGAGGTCCGCGGCGAGGCGAAGCGCCCGCGGCGTCGTGTTCGAGTACTGGAAGCGCCCGGTGTCCGTGACGAGGCCGACGTACAGGGCCTCCGCGATCTCCGGCGTCAGCGGCACCTCGAGCGCGGCGAACACGTCTGCGAGCACCTCGGCGGTCGACGAGGCCGAGTCGACGACGAGATCGACGTCGCCGAAGCGCGTGTTGTCATGGTGGTGGTCGACGTTGACGACGAAGGGCGCATCGCCGGCGAGCTCCCTGTCCTGGATCCGGCTCGCCTGCGCGCAGTCGACCGCGACCAGCACGCGTCCGGCCGAGTCGTCCGGCCGCGCGCGCAGAAGGCCCCTGGCGGTCAGGTCGAGGAAGCGGTACTCGCCCGGGAGCGGGCCGTCGCCGGGCGCGATCATCAGCGAGTCCTTGCCGAGCGCGCCGAGCGCCAGGTGCATCGCGAGGAGCGATCCGAGTGCGTCGCCGTCGGGGTTCTCGTGCGAGACGACGAGGAACCGCTCGTGCGCGCGGACCACGGCGACGACCGCGTCCACGTCAGGTCCCGCTGTCGCCATGTCGCTCATCCTCGCCCGGTGCCTCCTCCCCCGGAGGCGCAAGATCGTCGATCAGCTGCGTCATGCGAACGCCCTGCTCGACCGCAGCATCGTATTGGAACCGCAGGACGGGCGTCCGCCGGAGCCGGAGCTGGCGGTTCAGCTGCGCCTGCAAAACGCCGGTCGCACGGTCGAGCGCCGCCAGCGTGCCCTCGCGCTGACGCTCGGTCCCGTACACGCTCACCCACACGTCGGCATTCTCGAGGTCCTGCGTGATCTGCACCCCCGTGACCGTGACGAAGCCGATGCGAGGGTCCTTGAGGCGCGGGATCTCCTCGGACAGCACCTGCTTGACCGCCTCGTCGACGCGCCGCAGGCGGCCGCCGCGCTGCCGGGTCACCGTGAGCTCCTCTCAGCAGTCATCGAGCGTCACCATTCCCCGCTCGGCCGCAATCACCTCGTAGCCCGAGCCCGCGAGCCATCGCTCCGCCTCGTCGAGCAGCCGCTCCGCCTCGACGCTCTCCCGCGTCACGCACGCGAGGGTCAGGCGCGCCCGCTGCCAGACGTCGTGATGGTCGACCTCGGCGACCGAGCACCCGAGCCGGTTCGCCAGATGCTGCTTGACCGAGCGCACCGCCATCCGCTTCTCCTTCAGCGACTGGCTGCCCGGAAGGAAGAGCTCGAACGAGAGGATGCCGACGTACCCGGTCAAGAGATCAGGTCGCGCATGGTGCGCGGCGGCACGTGCAGCGACCCGCATGCAGCGGGCGGGCGCGCAACATGCAAGACCTGACCCCGGCTAATCGCTCGACGCAGGAGTGTCGAGATCGGTCCGCTCGACCTCGCGCGTCTCGTAGCACTCGAGGACGTCGCCCTCCTTGACGTCGTTGAAGCCGTCGAGCAGGATGCCGCACTCGAAGCCCTCGCTGACCTCGCGCGCGTCGTCCTTGAAGCGCTTGAGCTGGGAGATCGACGTGTCGTAGATGACGGTGCCGTCGCGGATCACCCGCACCTTGGCGTTGCGGCGGACGAGACCCTGCGTGACCATGCAGCCCGCGATCGTGCCGACGCGGGAGGCGCGGAAGAGCGCGCGCACCTCGGCCTCGCCGAGCGTCGCCTCCGTCTGCACCGGCGAGAGCAGGCCGACGAGCGCCTGCTGGATGTCCTCGGTGAGCTGGTAGATCACCCGGTACGTGCGGACGTCGACGCCCTCGCGCTCGGCCAGCGTCTTCGCCTCGCCGCTCGGCCGGACGTTGAAGCCGATCACGAGCGCGTCGGAGGCGGCGGCCAGGTTGATGTCGTTCTCGGTGACGCCGCCGACGCCCGTGTGGATGACCTGCACCCGCACCTCCGGGTGCTGGATCTTGAGCAGCTCCGACTGGATCGCCTCGACCGAGCCCTGGACGTCGCCCTTGAGGACGATGTTGAGGTCATGGACGGCGCCTTGCTGCATCTGGGCGAACAGCGTGTCGAGCGAGACGCGGCGCTTCGAGCGCTGCGCGAGCTGCTCGCGCCGGAGCCGCTCGGACCGCTTCTCTGCGAGATCCTTCGCCTGCCGCTCGTGCTCGACGACGCGGGCGAGCTCACCCGCAGCCGGCGGCTTCTCGAAGCCGACGATCTCGATCGGCTCGCCCGGCCCGGCCTCGGTCACCTTCTCGCCGCGGTAGTCGAAGAGGGCGCGCACCTTGCCAGGCGCGTCGCCGGCGACGATCGGGTCGCCGATCCGGAGCGTGCCGCGCTGCACGAGCATCGTCGCCACCGGCCCGCGACCGACGTCGAGCCGCGACTCCACGATCGGGCCCGAGGCCTCGACCTTCGAGTTCGCCCGCAGGTCGAGCTCGGCGTCCGCGACGAGCAGGATGCGCTCGAGCAGCTCGTCCAGGTTCGTCTGCTGCTTGGCCGAGACCTCGGAGAACTGGGTCGCGCCGCCGTACTCCTCGGGCGTGAGCCCCTCTGCCATGAGCTCGTTCTTGACCCGCTGCGCGTTCGCGTCGGGCACGTCCATCTTGTTGATCGCGACGACGATCGGCACCTCGGCCGCGCGCGCGTGCGAGATCGACTCGCGCGTCTGCGGCATCACGCCGTCGTCGGCGGCGACCACGAGCACCGCGATGTCGGTCACCTTCGCGCCACGGGCGCGCATCGCCGTGAAGGCCTCGTGGCCCGGGGTGTCGAGGAAGGTGATCTTCCGATCGTCGATCGTCGTCTGGTAGGCGCCGATGTGCTGGGTGATCCCGCCCGCCTCGGTCGTGACCACGCTCGCGTTGCGGATCGCGTCGAGCAGCGTCGTCTTGCCGTGGTCGACGTGCCCCATGATCGTGACCACCGGCGGCCGAGCGGTCAGGTCCTCCTCGGCATCGACGTACGCCTCGGGCTCCTCGTCGTCGGCCGCGTGCTTGATCTTCACCTCGCGCTGGAACTCGGCGGCGAGCAGCTCGACCTCGTCGTCGGAGAGCGACTGCGTCGCCGTC
>VGCB01000314.1 GCA_016870235.1 Actinomycetota bacterium
CTCGAGCGCGTCGACGACGCCCTGAGCGCTGCCGCCGCCGCCGAGGTCGCAGAAGTTCGCGGGCCGGCCGCCGGCGAAGGTGACGACGTCGACGGTCGACATCGTCAACCCGGCGCCGTTGCCGAGCACGCCGACCTCGCCGTCGAGCTTCACGTAGGTGACGTCCTTCTCGCGGGCGAACGCCTCGATCGGATCGGCGGCAGCCGTGTCGCGCATCGCCGCGATGTCGGGGTGTCGGAAGAGCGCGCTGTCGTCGACCGTGAACTTCGAGTCGAGCGCCTTCACCTCGCCGTCGGGCGTCACGATCAGCGGGTTGACCTCGCAGAGCATCGCGTCGAAGCGCGTGAACGCGTCGTAGAGCTTTCCGACGATCGCGGCGATCTGCTTCTGCTCGGACGGGTCGCTGACGCCCGCGCCGTACACGAGGCGGCGCGCCTGCCACGGGTGGAAGCCCTCGAGCGGGTCGACGTGCAGCCTGACGAGCGCGTCGGGATCGTTCGCGGCGACCTCCTCGATGTCGACGCCGCCCTGGGTCGTGAACATGTAGAGCGGCTTGCGCGCACCGCGGTCGAACGTGAGCGAGAGGTAGTACTCCTTCGCGATGTCGGAGGCCTTCTCGATCCAGAGCGTGCGCACGACGTGGCCCTTGATGTCGAGCCCGAGGATGTCGTCGGCGCGCGCCTCGGCCTCGTCGGGCGTCGAGGCGAGCTTGATGCCCCCCGCCTTGCCGCGACCGCCCGTCAGCACCTGCGCCTTGACGACGACAGGGCCGCCGAGCTCCCCGGCGGCGGCACGTGCCTCGGCCGGCGTCTTCGCGACGCGCCCGTCCGAGACGGGGATGCCGGCCTTCGCGAAGAGCTGCTTGCCCTGGTACTCGTAGAGGTCCATCGACGCGCGAGCCTAGCAGGACGGCTGCCCTCCTCGACCGGAACCCACGGGCTCGCTCACGGCCGCCCGACGCGACGCGGCTACCACCCCGCTCCGTCCGCGATCTCCGCCGCGAACACCGTCGCCGGCTCGGGCTCGGCACCGCAGCTCGGGGGCACGGCCGGGCCCTGCGACGCGCGGACGCGGACGCGCACGTCGCCGAGACGGGTGACGAACAGGTGCTCGCCGTCCCCGCCCGGCCCTGCGTAGCGGACGGCCGTGAGCTGCGCCTCCCCCAGGCGCTCGCGGACGTGGACGTCTGCCGCCTGCACCGGCGGGTCGTAGACCGTCCTGCCGCGGAGGAACGGCAGCGGCAGCATCCCCGCCGACATCCCCGCGGCGACGCGCTCGACGTCGACGGGGCGGACGCGCCCGAGCTGGACGCCGTAGGGGGCGACGAGCGCGTTGCCGGCGAAGCGGTGGCCGCCCTGGTGCGAGGTCTGCCACACGCGCTCGGGAGCAACCGTCCGGACGAGCGCGTCGTACAGCGGCACGCCGAGGCGCGAGCAGCACAGGTCGCGGCGGCCGTGTGCGCACACGAGCCAGAGCGGCTCGGCCACCCGCCTCCCGCCGGCGTCGAGATCGAGCGACGCGAGCTCGCCGTGCGACGCGATCGTCCGTGCCATCGCGACGCCGCCATGCTCCCCGCACTCGACCGTGTAGAGGGCGAGCGGCCCCGATCGCCGCTCCGGCTTGCGGACGAAGAGGACACGGCGGTGCGCACCCGCCTCCGTCCACTCGCGCAACCGCTCGCGGGCACCGTCCGGCAGCTCGTTCTCGGCGATGACGTCGCGCGCCCAGGCGCCGCGAACCTCGAGCAGGAGCAGCTCGTCGATCCGCGCCGCCGTCCCGACCATCGGCTCGAGCGCCGCCGAGGAGGCCTCGCAGCAGCTCATCGCCGGGCGGCCGCGGGCAGGAGGTCGCCGAGCATCCCCTCGAGCGCCGGCGAGACGGACAGCACGTCCACGAACGAGCGGTACTCGGCTGCCATCGAGCCGAGGACGGCGGGCGGCCGCACCGTCGGCGTCGCCCGCAGCAGGACGTTCTTGGCGGTGTGCTCGAGCGGCACGATCTCGACGACGTCGACGTCGTACCCGACGAGCTCGAGGAGCCGGGCACGGGCAGCATCGGTCACCTCGGCCGCGAAGCGATCGCGGAGGAGCCCGTGCCTGAGCAACGGACGCAGCGGCGCGCTCTCGAGCTGCCGGTTGAGCTCGTGCTGGCAGCACGGGACGGCGAGGATCGCCTTCGCGCGCCAGCGGACGGCGCGATCGAGCGCCGCGTCCGTCGCGGTGTCGCACGCATGGAGCGAGACCACCATGTCGACGTCCGGCCCTGCCTCGTACCCGGCGATGTCGCCAATCTCGAACCGGAGCCCGCGGGCGTCGATCCGCCGCGCGAGCGACTCGCACTCCCGAACGACGTCCGCCTTGAGGTCGAGCCCGAGCATGTCGACCTCGCGCCCGTGCTTCGCGGTGAGGAGGTGGTGGAGCGCGAACGTGAGGTACGACCGGCCGGAGCCGAAGTCGACGACGCGGAGCGGGCCGGCCGGCAGGCGAGGCAGGACGTGCTCGACGAGCTCGCAGAACCGGTCGATCTGCCGGAGCTTGTCCCGCCGCTCCGCGCGCACACGCCCGTCCGGCGTCTGCACGCCGAGAGCGACGAGGAACGGAGCCGGCGTCCCCGGGGCGAGGGAACGGCGCTTGCTCCGGTCGTGGCCGAGCCGCTGATCCGGGCGGGTGGCCGGCCTGCGTAGGATCTTCGGCTCTCCCTTCCCGCCCGCCAGCACCTGGAAGTCCCCGTCCGCGAGATGGATCAGGGCCTGCCGGTAGCTGCGACCGAGAAGCTCGCCAAGCAGCCTTCTGGCCGCATCCGGCTCGAGGATCTCGTCGGCGGTGCGCGTGCCGAAGTGGCGGCGGAGCCGCACGCGAAGGCGGCCGCGGGCGAGGACGGGGTCGGCGGTGATCCGCTGCGGCACCTCCGCGCCCGGACGCGCCGGCCGGCTCAGCGTCGCCCCGGTGAACGCCCCTGGCTCGGCGAGACGGTCGAGCAACGCGTCGAGCGAGGTCACGGCTCCGTCATCCTATGGGCGTGGAGGCGGGAACCGGCGGGTCGGCGGGGAAGACGTGAGGAGGCGCCTGGAGGCGCCGGACGGGTTCGTCCCGTTCCCACGCGAGGCTCTCGGCCGATCGATCGCCGACCGGTTCGCCTCCGTCGCCGCCCTCAACGCCCACGCCTGTGCCGTGTCGGCGCCCGATCGTTCGCTCACCTACGCCGAGCTGCGCGAGGAGTCGGAGGCTCTTGCCGCCGCGATCGCGGCCGAGGGGCCCGCGGCGCCGGCGGCCGTCGTGCTGGTCGAGCAGCGGGCCGCCCTCGCCGTCGCTCTGCTGGCCGTCCTCGAGGCTGGACGCGCGTACGTCCCGCTCGACCCGCTGTTCCCCGAGCGGCGCCTGACGCGCACGATCGAGCGGAGCGGGGCCGACGTCGTGCTCGCCACCGCCGAGACCCGTGAGCTCGCGCGCCGGGTCGCGGGGAGAGGGATCCGCGTCGTCGACGTCGAGCGACCACCCGAGCCGGCCGCCACCGCCCGGCGGCGACCGCTCCCGGACGATCTCGCCTACGTGTACTACACGTCGGGCTCGACGGGCGAGCCGAAGGGCGTGATGGACACTCACCGGAACGTCCTCCACAACGTCCTGCGCTACACGAACACGCTGCACCTGGGGCCGGGCGACCGGCTCACGCTCCTGCAGCGTCCCGCGTTCAGCGGCGCCGTCTCGAGCTTCTTCGGCGCGGTCCTGAACGGCGGCACCTCCTGCCTCTTCGACCTTGCCGCCCAGGGCGCGCCCGCGCTCGGCCGCTGGCTCGCCGAGGAGCGGATCACGGTCTACCACTCCGTTCCGAGCATCTTCCACGAGATCGCGCCCGCAGCCGAGACCTACGAGGCGATGCGCGTCGTCCGCCTCGAGGGCGACCGCGCAACGCCGGCCGACCTCGAGCTCTTCGCCCGTCACTTCGACGGCCGCTGCACGCTCGTCAACGGGCTCGGCGCGACCGAATGCGGGCTCGTGCGGCAGTTCTTCTTCGGAGCCGGCGACTCGATCCCGCCGGTCGTGCCGATCGGCTACCCCGTCGAGGACATGGAGGTGACGGTCGAGGGCGCGGAGCCCGGGGCAGCAGGCGAGATCATCGTGCGAAGCCCGTACCTCGCCACCGGGTACTGGCGCGACCCCGAGCGCACGGCGGAGCGGTTCGTCGAGCTCGAGGGCGGCCTGCGCGCGTACCGGACGGGCGATACGGGTCGGCTCGAGCGGGA
>VGCB01000315.1 GCA_016870235.1 Actinomycetota bacterium
GGCCGCGACGTCGAGGCCGCCGCCGCGCTGGAGGAGGCCGATCGGCTGGGCCGATTGCACGGCGATGCCCGCGCCGTCGCGTTCTCGTCGTGGGGGCGTGCTCGGATCGCGGCGCGGCGGCGCGACCCCGAGAGGACGCTCGCGCTCGTCGAGGTGGCGGCCGCGAGCACCGGAGACTGGTTCGAGCACCACTCCGGCGTCGAGTTCCTCGCCGAGGCGGCCACGCTTCTCGCCGAGGTCGGGCTCGGCGACCTGGCAGCCGACTACCTGGACCGCGCGCGCTCCCGCCGGGAGGAGGCGCCCCGGTACGTGCTCCTCGCGGAAGGGACGATCGCGGCGCGGACAGGTGACCCCAGGCTCGCCCGCGAGCTGCTGGGGCAGGCGCTCGCGTTGCCCGGACTGGAGCCGCGGGCGCGCTGGCGGGCAACGCTCCTGCAGGCGTGGGCAGCCCACCGCGCGGGATCGCCTGTCGATGCAACGGCCCTTGCCGGCGAGGCGGTGCTGCTCGCGTCGGCGTGCGGTCATCAGAGGCTGCCCGCGCTGTGGGAGCCCGAGATCACGGCGATGCTGGTCTCGACCGGGTCCGACGTGGCCACGCACCGCCGCCTGGCGCAACTCGACATCCGCGTCCTCGGGGGCTTCGAGGTGCGACGCGACGGTGATGAGCTCGTCCTCCCGCCCGGGAGGCCAAGGGCGCTCGTCGCCCTGCTCGCGGCGTTCGACGGTCGGATCGCGACGGAGCAGGCGATCGAGGCCCTGTGGCCCGAGGCCGACACGGCCAGCGGCAGGAAGCGGCTGCGGAATGTCCTCAACCGTCTCCGTGCAGCGGTCGGAGACGTGGTCGTGCGCGAGGAGGCCCTGCTCGTGCTCGCAACGGGGGCGACGGTGGATGCCTCGGTCTTCGCGGAGGAGGCGAGTCGTGCGCTCGCGCACGACTCCGAGGCGGAGCGTGGAGGCCGCGCTCGGGCGGCGCTCGCCCGCTACACCGGTGAGCTGCTGCCGGAGCATCGCTACGAGGACTGGGCCGTCGCTCCGCGCGAGCGTCTGCGCGGGTTCGCGCTGCGGCTGGCCGATCTTCTCGCGGAGGCGGCCGCGGACGCTGGTGAGCTCGACGACGCGCTCCGGTACCTGGAGCAGGGGATCGCCTGGGACGGTCTCGACGAGGCTCGCTATCTCGGTGTCGCGCGCGTCTTGCTGGCACAGGGCCGCCGCGGTCGAGCGCTCGAGGTGTTGCGTCGCGGTGCCGCCATGCTCCGGGGACTCGGGCTCGATCCCTCAGACGCGCACCGCGCACTCGTCCGCTCCGCGCGTGGCTGACCCCTCCAGGGCACCCGTGGGACGCTCGTGGGACGCGCGGCCCGTAGCCTCGGACGTATGACGATCTCGGTCGTCCTCCGGCTGGTCGAGCGGGCGCTCTACGCGGGCCGGCTGGCGGGTGAGGCCGAGATCGTGGAGACGGGGGAGCGGCTGGTCGTCCGCGACGCGGACGACCTCATGTGCTTCCTGCGGGGCGTGGAGGCCGACCGTGGGAGAACCGGCGGCCCGGACCGCAGAGCGGACTTCGACGGAAGGGGCGTGGGTGATGCGCGGTAGGTGGACGAGGGGCTGGGGTCTGGGAATGCTCGCGGCGGCCCTGGCGCTCGGCGTCGCGGCAGGCTCCGCGGCGAAGGGCGGCGCTACCGATCTCGGCGATCCGCCGAAGCAGTGCGACACGTCCACCTACGAGTGGTTGAAGAGCCACACCTGTCTCGTCCAGAGCCGCGCCCTCGTCTTCTCCATCGAGCCCAAGACGGTGAAGGTCGGGGAGGTGGTCACCGCCACCGCGAGAGTGATCTTTCCTTCGCCGCCGAACAACCCGAGCGCGCCCGGCGTCGGCTGGCAGTGGAGCTCCCTCGAGGGCTGGCTCGGCACCCGCCTCGACGGTTGCGGCCCCGAGAAGGGGTCGAGTGGGCTCGTCTCACGCTGCCGCTACCGCACGACCCGTGCGACCAACGCCTGGGTGACCGTCGAGCTCGGTCACGGCACCTTCCAGGGAGGCGCGATCAGCCGCGACTACTTCGCCGTCGTCGAAGGGGGAAAGGAGGAGGGGGCGATCGAGGGGAAGGTCGTGCTCGCACCGGAGCTCAGGGGGATCCCGCGGGTTCCCCTCCGTGCCATCGGCACCTCCGGCAGGGCGAAGGGCCGGACATTCGGAGCATCGACGACAGCCACCGGGTCGTATCGGATGGGGGAGGTCCCGACAGGCTCGTACACGGTCTCGGTCTCGTTGCCGGAGGAGTACGAGCTCGACCAGCGTTCGCGTCCGGTGTCGGTCGCCTCTGGCGGGATCGCGAGAGCGGACTTCGTTGCGCGCAAGCCGGCGCCGCGGGAGCTGGAGATTTCGCTCGACGCCGCGCCGAAGCCGGCCGTGTTCCCCCTTACGGTCACGGACAAGGGGGACGTCCAGCCACGCACGATCCGGGTCGAGGTACGCGTGAAGAACACCTCGAAGAAGACGTTGCGGCGGATCCGGCTCGTCGGGCTCTTCCCGCAGCCGGTCGACCCGACGACCAAGCCCGACCAGCTCGCATTCGCAAAGGGCGTCCTGCCGGTCGAGGTCGGCACGCTCGCTCCCGGAGCGATGTTCGCGAGGGCGGGTACGGACGCCCTCCCGCTGGAGGTCGGCACGCTCGCTCCCGGAGCGATGTTCGCGAGGGCGGGTACGGACGCCCTCCCGCTGGAGGTCACGGGCGACGGCGAGTATCGGATCCGGGCGCTCGTGACGTACGCGGAGTCGTCCCTCGGGCGGACGCTGTCGGCCGCCGCGATCGGAGGCCGCTTCGAGGTGACGGTTCCGCCGCTCTGGTTCGACGCCCGCCTCGAGCAGACAGGGTACGCGCCCGCAGGCGCAGGCGGATCCGCCGCCGGAACGTGGGTGAAAGCCGGTCAGGCGGCGCGTATCACGGGCAGGGTGAAGAACCTCAGCTCGGTCAGGACGCTGTGTCTCGAGCCGGTCGTCAATCGTGCGAGGCTGCCGGGGAACAGCTCAGGCTGGCCGATCGACATCACCAGGTTCAAGGTCGGCGAGGATGCCCCGCCGCTCGGCGGCGTCCTCAAGCCGAAGGAGAGCCTCCCGTTCACGCACCTGGTGCGCACGGTCGTCGACGGGGCACCGCGTGGAACGGTCGAGTACGCACCGAGGGCGGGCGTCCTCGAGGAGGGTAGCGAGTGCGTGATGACGGAGCGGGCGCCGAGCCCGCTGGGCGAGAAGGAGATCGTCGCCACGGACGGGTCGACAAGCCACCGGCTCAGCGTCGATGTGCGGGATCCCCGGTATACGCCGACCGTCGGCAGCGTGCTCGCCGAGTGGTACGGCGGGTTCATGTACGGCGCGGCGAAGGGGAGCGCCGACTTCTTCAGCGCCGGGCTCGCGAGCGCGCGCGAGTCGCTCTCGCCCGAGAGCCTGCTCGCGAACGCTGCGAACGCTGCCGACCCACTCGGCGCCTACCGCGGGTTCGCACGGACGATCAAGGCGGCCGAGCTGCTCGGCCGCTACTGGGAGACCGCGCCCGAGGAGGAAAAGAAGAAGATCCACACCCACGTCTGGTCGGTGCTGAGCCGGGCAACGGGCGACGGCTGGGCGCCGATCCGCTCCCAGATCGACTCGATCGTCGACCCCTTCATGCAGCGGGTCGCGGTCTCCGCTGCGACGGGGAACTACGACGACGTCGCGAACGCGCTCGGCTCGGTCCACGGGTACGTGGGCCAGCAGGTCACGCTGAGCATCGCTCTCGCCGGCATCGGTGACCAACTCGTCGCCCAGCTGCCCGCGCTGGCCACGAGATTCAAGGCGGCCGCGCAGGTCGTGACCTACCGCTCGTTGAAGGGGATTCCGCCCGGAAAGATCTACAACGCCACCGAGAAGGCGAACCTGCTCGGGATCAGTGCGAAGCAGAGCGCTGAAGTGCGTGCCGTCGCAGTCACGCATCGTGTCCGGATCGGTGCCAAGGGAAGGAGCCCCGCCTCGATCAAGCGCCTGGAGCTCGGCGACGCGTGGAAGCCGGAGCCCATCAAGCCGAAGAACACCGACATGATCGATCGCGAGTGGCTGAACTTCAAGTCTCCAATCGGAACCGTGGCCGCGAAGCGGTTCTCACCCAAGGAGCGAGCCGGGATCCTCAAGCGCATCGCCGACTCCAACCTGACCAACGAGCAGAAGCAGGTGATCATCGATCGCCTCGCCCTCCGGCTCATGG
>VGCB01000316.1 GCA_016870235.1 Actinomycetota bacterium
CGCCGTTCTCGTGCTTGGCGACGAGCTTCAGCCCGATCCGGCCGCGCTCCTTGTCGACCTCCTGCACGATCACGTCGAGGATGTCGCCGCGCGCGATCACGTCCTCGATGTGCGCGACCCGCCCGGGGCCGACGTTCGAGACGTGAAGGAGCCCGTCGGTGCCCTTCTTCAGCTCGACGAACGCGCCGAAGTCGGTCGTCTTCACGACCTTGCCCGTGTACGTGTCGCCGACCTCCGGCTCCTTCGTCATCGCGCCGATCGCGGAGATCGCCGCGTCGGCATTGTCGCCCGACGTCGCGTAGACGAGAATCGTCCCGTCCTCCTCGATGTCGATCTGCACGTCGTAGTCGGCCTCGAGCGAGCGGATCGTCTCGCCGCCCTTGCCGATCACCATGCCGATGAAGTCGGGGTTGATCTTGATCGTCGAGATGCGCGGCGCGTGGCCCGGCAGCTCCTCGCGGACCTGCGAGATCGTCTCGGCCATCTTCGCGAGGATGGACGAGCGCGCCCTCTTCGCCTGCTCGAGCGCGTTCCGCATGATCTCCTGCGTGACGCCCGTGATCTTGATGTCCATCTGGAGGGCGGTGATGCCCTCCTCGGTGCCGGCGACCTTGAAGTCCATGTCGCCGAGATGGTCCTCGGCACCCTGGATGTCGGTGAGGATGACGTAGTCGTCGCCCTCCTTGACGAGGCCCATCGCGATGCCCGACACGGGCGCGAGGATCGGCACCCCTGCGTCCATCAGCGCCATCGTCGAGCCGCACACCGAGCCCATCGACGACGACCCGTTCGACTCGAGCGTCTCCGAGACGACCCGGATCGTGTACGGGAAGTCCTCGGGCGAGGGGATCACAGCCTCGAGCGCCCGCCGCGCCAGGGCGCCGTGGCCGATGTCGCGCCGCTTCGGGCCGCGCATGAACCCCGTCTCCCCGACCGAGAAGGGCGGGAAGTTGTAGTGGTGCATGTAGCGGCGCTCGGACTCGAGCGAGAGGTCGTCGATCTTCTGCTGCTCCTTGGCGGTACCGAGCGTGCAGAGCGTCATGATCTGCGTCTGGCCCCGCTGGAAGAGCGCCGAGCCGTGCGTCCGCGGCGACACGGTCACGTACGTCTCGATCGCACGGATCTCCTCGGTCGCGCGCCCGTCGGGACGGCGCTTGTCGACCGCGATCTTCCTCCGAACGAGCTGCTTGTAGATCGCGTCGGCGGCCTTCTTGATCGCCGCCTTCGTCATCGCGTCCTTCTCGCCGTCGTCGCCGAGCGGGAACGGCAGCGCCACCCCGTCCTGGATCTGCGCCAGCAGGATGTCGCGCTTGCGCGACTTCAGCTCCTTCGAGTCCTGCTCCGCGTCGGTCAGCGCGCGCAGCCCGATCTCGAACTGCGCCTTCACGGCAGACTCGACCGCCTCGGAGCGCTTCTTCTCGAGGAGCGCGGAGAGGCCGGCGCGGAGCTGCTGCTCGCGCAGGATGTCGCCCTCGGTCGACTCCATCGTGATCGCGGTCGCGAGCTCGGCGAGGACCGCGTCGACGACGTCCTGGGCGCCCTTCAGCCCGCGCTCGAGGATCGCGGCGGCGATCCGCTCGCCCTGCGAGGCCGCGAGCTCGTCGTTCAGCGCCATGTCGATCCACTTCGCCTTGCCGGCCTGCCGGCGGAGGTCCTCGATCGCGTCGCAGATGCGCCGGATCTCGCCGTGGGCGAGCTCGAAGGCGGCGAGGATCGTCTCCTCCGGCACCTGATCGGCGCCGGCCTCGATCATCGTCAGCGCCTCCTGCGTGCCGACGACGACGAGATCGAGCCCCGACTCGAGCTGCTCGGGCAGCGACGGGTTGACGACGAGCTCGCCCTCGACGAGACCGATCCGCACCGCACCTACCGGCCCCAGGAACGGGAGCGGCGAGATCGCGAGCGCCGCGGAGGCGCCGTTGATGCAGAGGACGTCGTGCGGGTTCACCATGTCCGCCGACAGCACCGTGCAGATCACCTGCACCTCGTTCTTGAAGCCCTTCGGCCAGAGCGGCCGGATCGGCCGGTCGATCATGCGGGCGGTCAACGTGGCGCGCTCCGTCGCCTTGCCCTCGCGCTTGAAGAAGCCGCCGGGGATCTTGCCGGCCGCGTACATCTTCTCCTCGACGTCGACCGTGAGCGGGAAGAAGTCCGCGTCCGGCCTCGTCTCCGTGCGGCCGACGGCCGTCGCGAGGATCATCGTGTCGCCCGAGCGGACGACGACCGCGCCGTCCGCTTGCTTGGCGAGCTTGCCCGTCTCGAACGAGATCTCCTGCCCACCGATCTCGACGGTCACCGTGGCCTGACGCCCGGTCATCGTGCTCATTGAATGTGTCCCTTCACCTTCGTTGGGCGGAAGGTGGAGGTTTGAGCCAGCCACGGCGCCGCACGGGTGACGCCGGTGGCTCGATCAAACGTCCACCTTCCGAGCGAGTAGGGAGCTAGCGGCGCAGGCCGAGCTCCTTGATGAGGGCGCGGTAGCCCTCGAGGTTGGTCTTCTGCAGATACGCGAGGAACCGCCGGCGGCGGCCGACGAGCTTCAGCAGCCCGCGCCGCGAGTAGTGGTCCTTCGGGTGCGTGCGCAGGTGCTCGGTGAGGTCGTTGATGCGCCGCGTGAGCATCGCGATCTGCACCTCGGGCGAGCCGGTGTCCTGCCCGCTCCGGCCGTGCTTGCCGATCAGCTCCTGCTTGACTTCCTTCGTGAGAGCCATAGGGCGTCCTCTCTGTTCGTCGTGTCCCCGACGATCCCCGCTCGACGTGAAGGAAGGACACGTGCGGCCGAGATCGCGGTCGCGCGAAAGGGTACCAGCGAGCCGGGCTCGTGACAGATAGTCACAAGCTCGTCGGCGGTGCCATGGCCGAGATCGGGCCGCTCGACCACCGCGATCCGGCGACCGCAAGGGCGCTCCTCGAGCTCCAGCGCGCCGCCTATCGCCTCGAGGCGGAGCTGATCGGCTCGGGCGCGATCCCACCGCTCCACGAGACGCTCGCCGAGCTCGTCGCCGTGGACGAGATCTTCCTCGGCGCCCGGATCGACAGGGCGCTCGCCGGGGCGATCTCCTGGAAGGTCGTCGACGCGACGCTCGACGTCCACCGGCTGATCGTCTCGCCTGCCTCCCAGCGCAACGGCCTCGGCCGGCGGCTCCTCCGCTCCGTCCTCGACGCTCACGCGGAGCTGCCGGCGATCGTCCAGACCGGCGCCGGCAACCACCCGGCGCGGGCGCTCTATGCGAGCGAGGGGTTCGCCGTCGTCGACGAGATCGAGCCGGCGCCCGGCCTCCGGGTCGTACGCCTGCGCCGGCCGCCGGTCACGCCTTCGGCCTGACTGCGCGGCGCGTCGCCTCGACATCGCGCGAGATCTGATCGACAAGCGCCGCCTCCGACTCGAACACGGCCTGGTCGCGCAGCCACTCCCACACCTCGACGACGAGCCGCCGCCCGTAGAGATCGTCGGCGAAGTCGAGCAGGAACGGCTCGATGCGCCGCTCGGTGCCGCCGTAGTGCGGGTTCGTCCCGATCGAGACGGCAGCCCTATGGCCGAGGCCGAAGCCCGCATAGACACCGTCGGCCGGGTAGAGGAGCGTCGGATCCTGCGCGATGTTCGCGGTCGGGTAGCCGAGGGTGCCCCCACGCTGGTCGCCGGACACGACGACCCCGTCGAGCTCGTACGGCCGGCCGAGCATGCGCGCTGCCTCGACGACGTCGCCCGAGCGCACGGCCTCGCGGATCGCCGAGGACGAGACCCCGTCCACCTGCCGGACCGGGAGGATCCCGAAGCCGAGGCGCTCGAGGAGGGCGAGGTCACCCTCGCGCTTGCGGCCGAAGCGGAAGTCGCAGCCCGCCGCGACCGCGTCGGCCCCGATCGCGCGCAGATACGTCGCCGCGAAGTCCTCGGCCGAGAGGCGCATCAGCTCCGTCGTGAACGAGGCGACGAGCGTCGTCTCCACTCCGGCCTCCGCGAACAGCTCAAGCCGCCGCTCGAGCGTCGCGATCAGCTCGACGCGGTTGCCGAGAACTGCGCGCGGATGCGGGTCGAACGTGATCACGGTCGCGGCAAGCCCCGAGTCGATCGCGGCGCGGAGCACCTCGCGATGGCCGCGGTGCACGCCGTCGAACATCCCGATCGCGACTGCGCGCGGCTGCCGCTCGACCTGGCTCGGTGCATGTGCGATGCGCATGGCTACCGACCCGCGCCACGTCCGACTTCAGTCGGACGGCTCCTTGCCTGGAG
>VGCB01000317.1 GCA_016870235.1 Actinomycetota bacterium
TGGTTCCTGGCTCAGGACGGGATCTCGACGCTCGCCGTGGATGCCCCCGTGTCGCACCGCTACGCGAGCCTGCACCAGGCCCTCCGTGCTGCGGGAAGATCCATACCCACCACCGATCTGTGGATCGCATCCATGGCGACAGAGCACGGCCTCGTGCTCTACGCGCGCGACGCGCACTTCGACGGTCCGCCCGGCCTCGCCTGCCTGTAGTTCTGGATCGTCTCGTGCGAATGCAGCGCGATCCCGGCGTGCAGCTCGTGCACCGCGGAGCGAAGCGCAGCGCAGGTGTGGCGAAGCGCGCGCTGTCCGAGTACATCGACCGGGCGGTGGACCAGGCCCGGCGCATGAACGCGATCGACCACGCGGTCGTGGGCGTTTCCGCGTGTGGTCTCCCACGCTATTCCACCGTCCGTCGGTCACGCTCCATCGTGACGCGCCCGGGTCGTTCTCCCGCGCTGCGTGATCGGCTCGGGCGGAGGGATCCGTGGGCACAAAGCAGGACGCCGGGGCGTCGCGCGTGAGCGCGGCCACCCCGGCGTCTGGGTGTTCGGCAAGACGGGTTACGCGACTTCCTGCATCGCGGCCTGCACGTGTTCGGTGGTGACGGACTTCGACTTGGCGATCGCGGCGGCGAAGAGGGCGTGATGGGCGAGACCGTTGGCCTTGCGCGGCAAGCCACTGGACGCCTGGAAGATCGCCTCGACGGTGGGGGGCTCGAAGAGTGGGACCTCGGTCCCGGCGAGGCGTAGCCGGTGCGCGAGGTACGGTCCCATCTCGTCGCGGGCGAGGCCGCGGACGTGGGCGCGCACGACGATGCGCTGCGCGAGCGCGTCGAGAGCGGCCATGCTCATGCGGCGACGCAGCTCCGGGTGACCGACGAGGACGACGGTGAGGCGATTCTCCGAGTCCATCGCGTAGTTGGTGAGGAGCCGCAGATCCTCGAGCAACTCGGTGCGCAGGTGGTGCGCCTCGTCCACGATGAGCACGGGGCGGAGGCGATTTTCGGCGCAGAGGCGCGAGACCTCGCCTCGGATCTGCCGGAAGAGCGCGGCGCGGTTTCGCTCGGTGGGGAGGCCGAGCTCCCACGCGATGAACTTGTAGAGGTCCATCACATTGCCCGTGGTCATCGAGACGTAGAGGACGCGGTACAGGCCGCTGTGCAGGCCCGCGACGAGGTGTCTGCACGTCGTGGTCTTGCCGGAGCCGCTGTCGCCGTTGACGAGGCCGATGCCGCGCATGTCGACGAGGTGTTTCAGGCGTGCGCCGAGCTCGGCGAGGCTCTGCGACGCGAAGAGATCGTCGGCGGCCAGGTCCTTGTCGAACGGATGTCGCGTGAGGGCGAAGTGTTTGCGGTACATTAGAAGAGGTCCTTGTCTGGGGCGTCGCTCTCGACGAGGTTGCGCATGGTCAGCCCCTCGGGGAGGTCGGCGCTGGCGTCCTTCGGGAACTCGATGTCGCGGGTGGTGGCGTTGCGCTTGACGAAGCAGTTGGCGAGGACGTCTACGCGACGCGCGATCTCGATGCGGCGCCCCTGGTGCCAGACTTCGACGGTGCGCGTGTCGGGCTTGCGGGCGGGGTCGAAGCGGAGCGTGACACGCTCGCCGACGAGGGCGGCGTCGACCTCGAAGGCGACTCCGTCGAGCGTGACGGTGCGGTCGGTGCGCACGTTGCGTTTCTGCTCCGCGAGGAAGTGATCACCGAGATCCGCACCGGGCATGCGCACGCCCTCGCTGGAGCGAGCCCATTTGTGGGCGGGCGACTCGTCGCCGAGGCCGCGGTGAGGC
This sequence comes from Actinomycetota bacterium, assembly GCA_016870235.1. The sequence goes on from VGCB01000317.1 coordinate 1,785, forward strand.
GCGTGGTGGTATTCGCCCTCGATCCAGGCGGAAAGCGCGCGATTCATGGTGTCGAGCGAGACGAGCTGCTCGGGCTGAAGAAGCGGCAGGAACTGCATCCGGACGGTGCGGAACCAGCGCTCCATCTTGCCCTTGCCCTGGGGCTTGTAGGGCTTGGCGTGGATGAGGGCGATGCCCAGCTTGGCGCAGACGACGGCGAGTTGCTTGGAGCGGAACGCCGCGCCGTCGTCGACGTAGAGGCGCTTCGGGATGCCCCTGCGGCGCACGGCCTGCTCGAGGACCGAGAGGTAGGTGACGGCGCCCTCGGCGAACGTGAACGCCGCGTAGGGCACGACCCGTGTCGCGTCGTCGATGAAGGCGATGAGGTAGGTCTGCCGCTGTCGGCGTGCGTCGCGAAGCTTCGGCCCGAACATGACGTCGCTCATCCAGAGGTCCCCGGCGCACTCGTGCTCGAAGCGGCGGCGGTCCTTGCTCGTCGGGTCTTCCGGCTGCTTCTTCATGAGGCCCCGGCGAGCGAGAACGCGGTGCACCGTCGACTCGGGGAGCTTCACCTCCTCGGTGACGAGGCAGCCGTGCTTGGTGCGGGCGACCTTGATGAGCGAGGGGATCGACAGCTCGGGCGAGTCCTCCTTGAGCTGGGAGAGCAGGTCGACGACCTGCGACGGGATGGTGCGGGCGCAACCGTGATCGGCGCGGACGCGGGGCACGAGGGCGTCGAAGCCGCCACGGCGGTACGCGCGGAGCCAGCCGCGCATGGTCTTGGGCGCGACGTGGCGGCGGAGCGAGCCGGGGATGGTGAAGTCCTGCTGGGCCTTCTCCGTGAGCAAGGCGTACAGGCCGCGGTGGTGTGGCTCGAGGTGGACGAGATCGGCGATGACGCCGTAGCGGAAGAGCGCGATCTCGCGGCGACGCTCGTCGGTGCCGGGCGCCTGGGTGTCGTTGGAGTCGGTGTGCATGTGGGGATGTCTCCTTGCGCCGCCCGGAACCTCTCCGCGCGGCGTGGACTCACGGTCATCGAGGTCGCCTCCGACGACCGGCCCCGCTTCGTGTGGGCGACGCCGTCCGCTCGACCGTCACCTGGTCCCCCGTGCTCGGAATCCGAGGGGCGTGGGCAGTGCGCCGAGGTGGCGCTGGGCGAGCTCGCGCAGCCGAACGAGTACACCGTCGCCGCCGAGCGCCTCCCGGAACGCGGCGAGCGTCGGCGGCACCCCGGGGAAGCGATCGGGCGGCAGCGTGGCGACGGCGAGCAGCGCGGCGCGCACCGCCCGGACGCGCCGCCGGATCGAGCGCAGCGCGCCGGCGAGCCCGATGGGCTCTTCGGCGTCCGGCGGGTGGACCGCGTCCACGGCGGCGGACACGCCGCCCGCGGCCTCCACGGTCGCGACCACCCGCTCGACCGCGGCCAGGGTGCCCCGGAGCCGAGCCGCGAGAAACGAGGGCAGGAGGCTGATCGACTCACGCTGCTTCGGGCACCACCAGCGCGGGATCCGGGCCCCCGGAGGCTCGATCCGCTCGTACGATCCGAGCTTCTCGAGCCCGCAGCCCCCCTCCGGGTGGAACGGGCACCCGTCGAGAATTGCGCCTTCCCACGCGCGCTGTGTAACGTACCGCTCGTCGGTGAGCGGGCATTTCCAGAACATCTGCACGACGCCGACACCGAGCCCGCGCGTGTGCAAGACGTGCGGGCTCACTCCTTTCGACGCCCGCGATCGTCGCCCGCCCGCGCCTCTCAGGCAGAATTCCCGGCTGACGCTCCCGCTCTCGCCCACCGTCTCAGGCGGTCCAACGGGCGCGCACACCGCAGCGATCCGGGCGGGGGATCACGACGGGAAGCGAGGCCCTACAGACGCAGTAGTCGGAGGCGTAGACGACGCTTCGCATCAGCTCCGACAGCTCCGGGTGCGAGTCGATCAACATGTAGTCGTACTCGTCCGTGAGCGGCACGAGGCACTCCTTGATGAGCGACAGGTGCGCCAGCAGCCGCTTGTTGTTCTCGCGGATGTTGTTCGAGGACGGCATCTTCTCGACGGTCACCTGCGCAAGGCGAGGATCGGCGGGCAAGAGCTTCACCTGCTCCGACGTGTCGAGGAGGTCGACCTTCATGTCCGGCGTCTGGCCGCTGTAGAGGAGCTGGAACTGGTCGAAGAGCGTGCAGCCCTGGAGCCGGCCCTTGCGGAAGTCCTCGAGCAGGTCGTCGCGGAGCCGGCACGTGATCCCGCCTCGCTGGTAGTCGGTGTCGACGACCAAGACGCGCTTGGCGTGGTACCTGCGGAGCGCGACGGCGATGTGGTAGCAGGCCGTCGTCTTCCCGACGCCGCCCTTCTCGCTGATGAACCCGACCACGATCGCCATCTGGTTGCTCCGTCACCGCCGTGAGTGCGCCGACTCGCGCTCGCCTGATTTCTCCTAGCCGTCCGGCCGTGGCTCTGCAACCTGCCCGGGCCGT
>VGCB01000318.1 GCA_016870235.1 Actinomycetota bacterium
CCTCTCGCCTGTCCCCACCTGCGCCTTGCGCTTCGCCGCGACCTCGGCCTGCTGCTTCTCGCGCTCGAGCTCGTACAGCCGTGCGCGGAGCACGCGGAACGCGCGCTCCTTGTTCTGCAGCTGCGAGCGCTCGTCCTGCATCGCGACGACGACACCGGTCGGGAGGTGCGTGATCCGGACGGCCGAGTCGGTCGTGTTCACGCTCTGGCCGCCGGGCCCGGTCGAGCGGTAGACGTCGATCTTCAGGTCCTTCTCCTCGATCGTGATCTCCACGTCCTCGACCTCGGGCATCACCGCGACGGTCGCCGTCGAGGTGTGGATGCGGCCCTGCGACTCCGTCTCCGGCACGCGCTGGACGCGGTGCGTTCCTCCCTCCCACTTGAAGACGGAGTAGGCGCCCTCGCCCTTGATCGCGAGGACGGCCTCCTTGATCCCGCCGCCGTCGCTCTCGCTCAGCGAGAGCAGCTCGGTCTTGAACCCGCGGCGCTCGGCGTACCGCTGCAGCATCCGGAAGACGTCGCCCGCCCAGAGCGCCGCCTCGTCGCCGCCGACCCCCTGCCGGACCTCGACGAGGACGTCCTTGGCATCGGCCGGGTCGCGCTCGACGAGGGCGAGCCTGAGCTCGTCCTCGAGCGCGCCCATGCGCTCCTCGGCCTCGCCGAGGAGCTCGCGCAGGTCGGCGTCCTCGCGGGCCGCCTCGACGTCGTCGCGGGCCTCGCGCCACGCGCGCGCGATCCGGTGGGCGGGCTCGAGCTCCTTGAGCCGGCGGCCGAGCTCGGCCGCCTTGCGGTGGTCGGAGTAGACGGAGGGGTCCGCCTGCTTCTCCTGGAGCTCGGCGTACGAGCGCTCGAGCTCGTCGACGAGCTGTTCCAGCGAGGCCATGCGGCGATGGTACAAGCGGCCGGCCCATCGCCCGGCAGGCCTGCATTCGGCTCAGGATGCGTCGACGGAGATGCTGAACCCGAGCGGCTGCTCCGGCTCCAGCTGCGCGATCCGGATCTGGCGGATCGCGCCGAGCGGCACGATCAGCTCGGCCGGGTCGCCCTCGTCGCAATGTGGGCAGAGGGTGACGAACCCGAAGCCTGGCTCGGCGTCGAGCGAGGCGAGGCGGTAGGACGAGCCGTCGAACAGCTCGATCGTGACCGCTACCTCGTCGACCTTGTGCTCCTCGCGGAAGCGGTCGATCCGGCGGTGAATGCGCTTGACGAGCTCTCCCAGCGGCCCCGCCATCCCCGGTGTCCAGAGCTCGGCCACGACGGCGCTAGCCTCCCCAGATCCCGCTCGTGAGGCCGCCGTCGACGACGAGCGCCGTCCCGGTCACCCAGGCAGCCTCGTCGGAGGCGAGGTAGACGAACGCGTCGGCGATGTCGCGCGGCTTCCCGAGCCGGCCGAGGGGATGGATGCCCTCCGCGAAGCGCCGGGCGGCGACCGGGTCCGGCTGATCGTCGAAGTAGCCCTGGATCATCGGCGTGTCGGTGTAGCCGGGGCAGACGCAGTTCGCGCGGATCCCGTCCTTCGCCCCGTCGAGCGCCATGCACTTCGTCAACATGATCGCCCCCGCCTTCGACGCGCAGTACGCGGCATCGGAGGGGATCGCCCACATGCCGGCGATCGAGGCGGTGGAGACGATCGAGCCGCCGCCCCGGGCGACGAGATGCGGCCAGGTCGCGCGCGAGACGAGGTAGATGCTCTTCAGGTTCGTCGCCAGCTCGCGGTCCCAGTCGTCCTCGGAGATCTCGTGCACGCCGCCGACGATCGTCACGCCCGCGTTGTTGACGACGATGTCGATCCCGCCGAAGCGCTCGACGACGGCGCTGACGGCCGCTGTCGACGCGGCAGCCGAGGTGACGTCGAGCTCGAGCCCCATCGCATCGCCGGCGATCTCCTCCGCCGTTCCGTGCGCGGCGTTGCCGCGGAGGTCCGCGACGGCGACGGAGGCGCCCTCCTGGGCGAACCGGATCGCGGTCTCGCGACCGATGCCGGAGCCGGCGCCCGTGACGAGCGCGACCTTCCCGCGAAGGCGATCGTTCCCGCTCACGACGGCATCTGTATCAGAACGAGCTCAGTCTGATCCGCCGGTCCGCGTCGTGGCCCGGTTCGCGACGTGCGCGCGTCGGCCGAGGTCGTCCGGACGCGAGAGCTGCTTGTGTTGATTCAACACAAAGGCGTCCGTCCGCCACGCGAATCGGTCAAGCCAGACTCGGCGCAGCTAGGCGCAGCTCGGCTCGGCTCGGCTCGGCTCGGCTCGGCTCGGCTCAGAACAGGCGCGTCGTTCCCCTCCTTGACGGGCGGCTCGCCGATGTGGGCGCGCCCGAGGGGGGTGATCACGCGGCCGCGGGGCGTGCGCTGGAGGAAGCCGAGCTGGAGGAGGAACGGCTCGTAGACGTCCTCGATCGTGTCCGGCTCCTCCCCGAGCGCGACGGCGATCGTCGAGAGGCCCACGGGACCGCCGCCGAACTTGCGCGCGATCGCCTCGAGCAGCTCGCGATCGGTGCGTTCGAGCCCGAGGAGGTCGACCTCGAGGAGCTCGAGCGCCTCCTGCGCGACCGCGGTCGTGATCCGGCCCTCGTGACGCACCTCGGCGACGTCGCGCACCCGGCGGAGGATCCGGTTCGCGATGCGCGGGGTCCCGCGCGAGCGACCCGCGATCTCGGCGGCCGCGTCGGCGGCGATCTCGACGCCGAGGATCCCGGCCGAGCGCGTGACGATCGCGCCGAGCTGGCCGGGGTCGTAGTAGCCGAGCCGGAACGTCATCCCGAACCGATCGCGAAGCGGGGTCGTGAGCAGGCCCGTCCGCGTGGTGGCGCCGACGAGCGTGAACGGCGGCAGGTCGATCGTCAGCGTCCGCGCTGCCGTGCCCTGGCCGAGCACGATGTCGAGGCGGAAGTCCTCGAGCGCCGGGTACAGGATCTCCTCGGCCGCCCGGTTGAGCCGGTGGATCTCGTCGACGAAGACGACGTCGCGCGCCTCGAGCCCGGTCAGGATCGCGGCGATGTCCTTCTTCTCGAGCGCCGGCCCGGCGACCGTGCGAAGGCCGACGCCGAGCTCCTCGCGGACGATCTGGGCGAGCGTCGTCTTGCCCAGGCCGGGCGGCCCGACCAGGAGCACGTGGTCGAGCGCGTCGCCGCGGGCCCGGGCCGCGTCGAGGGCGATCGCGAGCTGCTCCTTCGTCCGCTCCTGCCCGACGAAGTCGTCGAGGCGCCGCGGCCGCAGCGAGGTCTCGACGACCTCGTCCTCGGGCCGGAGCGCCGGGGCCATGAAGCCGCTGCTCACGCAGCACCTCGCAGCGCGAGCCGGACGCGCTCCTCGGCCGGGAGGTCGGGATCGACGGCCGCGAGCGCGTGCTCGGCCTCCGCCGGCGACCAGCCGAGCTCGACGAGCGCGTCGCGGGCCGTCGCGTGGGCGGTCGTGCCGGCGGCGGTGGACAGCGCGGGCAGGTCGGCGGCGCCGATCTTCCCCTGCAGCTCGAGGACGATCCGCTCCGCCGTCTTCTTGCCGATCCCGGGGATCGCCTGGAAGCGACCGCTGTCCCCGCTCGCGATCGCCCGTCGCAGCTCGGCCGACGGCGAGCCGGAGACGACGGCGAGCGCGACCTTCGGCCCGATCCCCTGCACCGCGAGCAGGTGCGTGAAGAGGTCGCGCTCTTCGGCGTCGGCGAAGCCGTAGAGCTGGAGTGCGTCCTCGCGGACGTGCAGGTACGTCTCGACGGTGACCTCGGCCCCGCCCTCGGCGCGGCGCAGGACGGACGGGGTCGCGGCGACGAGGTAGCCGACACCGCCCACGTCGACCACGAGGCCGTCCGCGGTGCGGCCCGCCGGCCGGCCCCGGAGCCGGGAGATCATCGACCCACCCTCGCGCCCGGCGAGGCCATCCGCGCGAGCGGCGACGACATCGCATGGCAGATCGCGACGGCGAGCGCGTCGGCCTCGTGGCTCGGCGGCTCGCGATCGAGGGAGAGCAGGATCCGCACCATCCGCTGCACCTGCGCCTTCTCGGCGCGGCCGTAGCCGCACACCGTCTGCTTCACGCGCGTCGGCGAGATCTCGATGCAGGCGAGGTCGAGCGACGCGGCGGCGACGAGGACGGCCCCGCGCGCCTGCCCGACCGAGAGCGCCACCCGCGGGTCGGCGCCGACCACGGACTCCTCGACGGCGACGACGTCGGGGCGGGCCTCCGCGATCACGTCCTGCACGCCGGCGAAGATCCGCCGGAGCCGCTCGCCGATCGGC
>VGCB01000319.1 GCA_016870235.1 Actinomycetota bacterium
CGTCGCCGGCGACGACCGGGCGCTCGCGACGCAACGGCGCCGGCTCGTGCTCGGGCGCGGGCAGCGGCGTCGCCGTCGGCCCGACGGCGGTGACCGCGAGCCGGACGATCTCCACCACCTGACCGGCGAGCCGGTAGCCGTAGAAGGACTCGTGGAGGCGCTGGAACCGCGCGAAGGCCTCGCGCAGCGTCCGCGCCGTCAGCCGACCGGCGTCGAGCTCGACCTCGTGCTCGTAGTTCTGTCCGAGGTAGCGCAGCGAGACACGCGTCGAGAGCAGGGGGTCGCCGGCGAATCCCTCCGCCCGCAGCTCCTCGACGGCGGCCGTGCGGAGGCGGGCGACGATCGCACCGAGCACGGCGGGCGCTGCCAGGTCGGATCGCGTCGAGACCGTCTGGAGCTGATCGCTGCGCAGGTCGGCCGTGAGCGCGCCGAAGGCGGAGCAGAGGCCCGGATGCGGCGGCACGATCACCCGTCCGATCCCGAGGCGGCGCGCGACGGCCGACGCGTGGAGCGGCCCGGCGCCGCCGAACGCGACGAGGCGGTAGCCGCGCGGATCGATCCCCGCCTCGACCGTCCGCACCCGGATCGCGCTCGCCATGTTCTCGTCGGCGATCGCGACGATGGCGCGCGCCGCCTCCATCACGCCCGTGCCGAGCGCCGCCGCGAGACCGCCGACGGCGCGCTCCGCCGCGTCCGAGTCGAGACGGAGGTCGCCGCCGAGGATCGTCTCGGGATCGAGCCGGCCGAGCAGGAGGTTGGCGTCGGTCACCGTCGGCTCGACCCCGCCGCGGCCGTAGCACGCCGGGCCCGGGGCGGCGCCGGCGCTCCGCGGGCCGACGCGGAGGAAGCCGCCGCGGTCGAGCCAGGCGACCGAGCCGCCGCCGGCGCCGATCGTCGTCACCTCGATCCCGGGGAAGACGAGCGGGAGCCCGAACTCCGGCTCGTAGCTCTCCGCGTAGCGGTGCTCGCCGGCGCTGACGACGCCGATGTCGCAGCTCGTGCCGCCCATGTCGAACGTGATCAGGTCGGGGCCGTCGGCGAGCCCGAACCGCTTGCCCGCGAGCACCCCGCCGGCGAGGCCGGAGAGGCTCAGCTGGATCGGGGCGCGCGCGGCGCGCTCCGCGAGCTGCGTGCCGCCGTTCGAGCGGAGGAGCGCCAGCGAGCCGCGAAAGCCCGAGTCCCGCAACCGCGTGTCGAGGGCGCGGACGAAGGTCTCGAGCACCGGCCGGAGGTAGGCGTCGGCGATCGTCGTGAGGCCGCGCTCGAACTCGCGCCAGACCGGAGCGACCTCGTGCGAGAGCGAGACGGGAACGCCCGGCAGCCGCGCGCTCAGCGCCTCGGCGAGGAGCAGCTCGTGCGCGGAGCTCGCGTAGGCGTGGAGCAGGTTGACGGCCACGGCCTCGATCCCCTCGCGCTGGACCAGCGCGCCGAGACGCTCGACGACGTCGGCGCACGCGGCCTCGGTCAACGGCTGGACCGGGTTGCCCCGGTGGTCGATCCGCTCGCGCACCCCGACCGTCTGCCAGCGCTCGATGAAGGGCAGGGGCTTCCGCCAGTGGAGGTCGTAGTGGTGGCGGCGGTTGCCGCGGCCGATGAAGGGGATGTCCTCGAATCCCTCGGTGGTGACGTAGGCGACACGCGCGCCCCGCCGCTCGAGCAGCGCGTTCGTCCCCACCGTCGTCCCCACGACGGCGTGCGCCACCTCAGGCAGAGCGAGCCCCGCCCGCGCAAAGGCCGCCAGCAGGGCCTCGCCCGGATCGCTCGGGATCGAAGGCACCTTCGCGCGGCTCCAGGCCCCGGTCTCGGCATCGTGGGCGACGAGGTCGGTGAAGGTGCCGCCGGTGTCGATGCCGACGCGTGCGCTCACGCCGCCCTCACCACGGACGTCCGCCGTGCCTCGGGAGGACGTGCGCCTCGAAGAGCCGCTCGCACTCCGGCTCGCAGAAGACGCGCTCGTCGCTCCGTGGGCCGACGACCCAGGCGCGGTGCGGGATCACGCGGCCGCAGGCGTCGCAGTGGACGCTCCGGTTCTCGAGCGGCCGGCGAGCGACCCCGCGCGGCGCCCAGCGGCCTGCGGTCACGTCGCTCCCTCGAGGAGCCGTCCGTCGAGGCCGTAGGCGCCGAGCGCGGCCGCGTTCGAGACGTCGCCGTTGCGGAGGTCGCGCACGACGTCCTCACGGGGTCGCGCGGCAGGGTCGCCGAACCCGCCGCCGCCCGGGCTGACGAGCCGGATCCGGTCGCCCTCGCGGACGGTGACGTTCGAGAACTTCGACGGCGACACCGTGCCGAAGACCTCGGCGAACGAGCGGAACTCCTCGTCGCCGGCGCGGCGGACCGCGATCGAGGCGATGCCGCCCGGATGCCCGCCGGCGAGACCCCAGGGCGGCACGACCGCGCGGTCGAAGAGCGCACTCACGGTCAGCTCGGGCGCGCAGACGACGAACACGCGCTCGGTCCCGAGCCCGCCCCGGAAGCGGCCGGCGCCGCCGCTGTCCGTGACGAGCCGGAACGACTCGATCCGGATCGGATAGCGGGTCTCGAAGACCTCGATCGGGACGTTGCGGCTGATCGCGAGCGGGGCGCACTGGGCGTCGTTGCCGTCGTGCCCGGCGGCGCCGCCCCAACCGACGTTCTCGAAGTGGTAGTTCGCGTAGGTATCTCCGGTCTCCGGGTGCACGCCGCCGAAGAGGAAGTTGCAGCCGCTCGCGCCGTCCGCGGCCGCCGCCCGGTCGGGCACCGCCTGCGCGAGTGCGCCGAGCACGGTGCCGATGATGCGGCAGTGGGTCTCGGAGTTCCCGCCCACCTCGGCGCCGGGATGGACGACGTTGACGAGCGAGCCGGGCGGGGCGATCACGCGGATCGGCCGGTAGCAGCCGAAGTTCCGAGGCACGTCGGGGTCGGTGAGGTGGAACACGGCGTTGTAGGTGGCGGCCGCGGCCACCGCGTAGGTTGCGTTGATCGGCCCGCGCACCTGCGGGTCGGTACCGGTGAAGTCGGCGACGATCTCGCCGCCGCCGACGTGCACGGCGACCCGGATCCGCGCCTCCTCCGCCGTGATCCCGTCGCTCTCCATCACGTCCTCGAAGCGGTAGATCCCGTCCGGGATCTCCTCGATCTCGCGCCGCATCCACGCCTCGGCGCGGCGGCTGAGCTCGTCCGTCCGTGCCAGCGTCGGCTCGATCCCGCCCTGCTCGGCGAGCAGCTCCTGCAGCCTCCGGTCGGCGACGTGGAGCGATCCGAGCATCGCGTGGAGGTCGCCCCATGTGAGCTTCGGCGTCCGGTGATTGGCGAGCATCACCTTCCACACGTCCATCACGTGCCGCCCGCGACGGACGAGACGCACGGGAGGGAGGCGGAGGCCCTCCTGGTAGATCTCGGTCGCGTCGCCAGCGAGCCCGCCCACGGCCTTGCCGCCGATCTCGGCGATGTGGCCGATCGTGGCCGCGAACCCGAACAGCTCGCCCCCGTGGAAGATGGCGCGCAGGAGCATGTGCTCGGGCAGGTGCGAGCCGCCCCGGTACGGGTCGTTGTGGATCCACACGTCGCCGGGCCGGAACGCCCGCACCCCGAGCTCGTCGAGCAGCCAGCGCACGGCCACGTTCGCCGAGCCGAGCATCGACGGGTTGTACTCGGCCTGCGCGATCATACGTCCCTCGCGGTCGAAGAGCGCGCACACGAAGTCGAGCCCCTCGTTGAAGACCGGCGAGTAGGCGGTCTTCGTCATCGCGACGCCCATCTCGCGGCAGATGCCGACGAGCCGGTTGTGCAGCAGCGTCAGCTCGATCGGCGCGGCGCCGGTCACGATGCGGTCGGCGGGCGACGGGCCGCGATCCAGGCGGTGTCGTGGCGGTGGCCCGTCTCCGGGCTCTCGCCCTCGTCCGCGATCAGGATCTCCCAGCCCCAGCCGGCCACGATCTGGCGGAGCTCGCCGCGACGGAGCCGCCGGTCGCCGGGCTCGTCGGCAACATGGATCGCGGCGACGAGGAGGCCGCCCGGTCGCACGGCTGCGCGCATCTCGTCGAAGAGGCTCCGCGCGAGGAAGCACATGTCGCAGACGAGGTCGTAGCCCGCGGGCTCGAGCGTGAACTCCGGCGGGTCGGAGAGGAGGTCGGCGACGTGGCTCTCGATGCGGCCGTCGAGCCCGCGGCGTCGTGCCTCCGCCCGGAGGATCGCGACGCCCTCCTCGGCGGCGTCGACGGCGACCACGCGCCAGCCGTGC
>VGCB01000320.1 GCA_016870235.1 Actinomycetota bacterium
CGCGGCAGGCGTCGCGGACGGCGCCCGCCGCCATCCACGCCATCCGCGAGGCCGACGAGGAGCCGGCCGAGCCCACGGTCGCCGTCGTGCGCGGCGCCAGCGTGACGTCGTCGGTGCCGAGCTCCACGCGGGCGACCTGGAGGATGACGGCCTCGACGCCCTGGCCGACCTCGGCGGCAGCGCAGTGGACGACCGCGCCGCCGTCTCCACGCAGCTCGACCCGGGCGGCGCAGTAGTCGTCGAACCCCTCCGAGAAGCCGATGTTCTTGAAGCCGACCGCGAAGCCGACGCCGCGGCGGACGCCCTCGCCGCGTGTCGTGTTCCCGGCTCCGCCGGGCAGCCTGATCGGATCGCGGGGAAGCGGCTCCGGCTCGGGCACGGGGATCGCGGCGGCCTCGCGGATCACCTGGGCGACGGGGAGCGCACCCGTCAGCACCTGGCCGGTCGGGAACGTGTCACCCGGCTCGAGCGCGTTCAGGAGCCGGAGCTCGATCGGGTCGATTCCGAGCTCCGCGGCGAGCCTGTCCATCTGCGCCTCGCCCGCGAAGCACGTCTGCACGACACCGAACCCGCGCATCGCCCCGCACGGGGGGTTGTTGGTGTAGACGCCGGTGGACTCGATCAGCACGTTGTCGACGCGATACGGGCCGACGGCGAGCGCGCCGGCGTTGCCGACGACCGCGGCCGTCGTCGACGCGTAGGCGCCGCCGTCGAGGCGGATGTCGGCGCGCACGCACACGAGCCGCCCCTCGCGCGTGGCGTGGTGCTGGAAGCGGATGCGCGCAGGATGTCGGTGGACGTGCCCGACGAACGACTCCTCGCGCGAGTAGACCATCTTCACGGGCCGGTTCGTGTGCAGCGCGAGCAGCGCGCTGTGGATCTGGATCGACATGTCCTCGCGACCGCCGAACGCGCCGCCGACGCCGGCCAGATGGATGCGCACCTCCTCGGGCTCGAGCCAGAGGCACGGCGCGGTCTGATCCCGGTCGGCGTGAACCCACTGCGTCGCCACGTAGATGTCGACGCCGCCCTCGCCGTCGGGCACGGCGAGCCCCGACTCGGTGCCGAGGAAGGCCTGATCCTGGATCCCGACCGTGTAGGTGCCCTCGACGACGACGTCGCCGACGACGTCCGGGTCGCCGTGGCGGACCACGAGATGGCGGACGACGTTCGGGCGCGGGTCGTCGCGATAGCCGTGGCCGGCGGTCGGCTTGCCGTCGTGGAGCGGCTCCGCTTCGGTCGCGGTCTCCATGTCGTCGACGACGGGAAGCTCCTCGTAGTCGACGCGGATCGCCTCGGCCGCCCGCCGCGCCTGCTCGGGGTGGTCGGCGGCGACCACGGCGACCGGCTCACCGACATAGCGCACCCGGTCGATCGCCAGCACGGGCTGGTCTGCGAACTCGAGCCCGTACGTCTTCCGGCCCGGGACGTCGGCGTGGGTGAGCACGGCGTGGACACCGGGCATCGTCAGCGCGGGCCCGACGTCGATCTCGACCACCCGCGCGTGGGGGTGCGGGCTGCGCAGCGTGTGGCCCCAGAGCATCCCCGGCGCCTGCAGGTCGCTCGAGTAGACGAACGCGCCCTTCACCTTCGGCGGCGCGTCGTGCCGGGGCGCGCTCTCGCCGATCCGCCCGACCGGCGGTCGCTCCGCCGGCTGGACGCTCATCGTCCACCCTCCCGCTCGCCGTCCGTGCGGCCGGCCGCGAGGTGGACGGCGTCGAGGATCTTCTGGTAGCCGGTGCAGCGGCAGATGTTGCCGGAGAGCGCCTCGCGGATCTCGTCGTCGGTCGGCGAGGCGTTCGCCGCCAGCAGGTCCGCGGCGGCGACGACGAGCCCCGGCGTGCAGAACCCGCACTGCACGGCGCCCGCCTCGACGAACGCCTGCTGGACGGGGTGGAGCCGGTCGCCGTCGGCGAGGCCCTCCACCGTCGTCACCTCGCACCCGTCCGCCTGCCCCGCGAGGACCAGGCACGCGCAGGCGAGCTCGCCGTCGAGGAGCACCGAGCACGAGCCGCACTCGCCCTGCTCGCACGCGTTCTTCGACCCGGGCAGGCCGAGCTGCTCGCGGAGGACGAACAGGAGGCTCTCGCCGCCCCACGCGTCGCACTGCCTGCGGTCGCCGTTGACGGTCAGCTCGATCCTCATGCGAGACACCTTTCGAGCGCCCGCCGTGTCAGCACCCGGAGCGCGTGCCGGCGGTAGGCCGCTGAGCCGCGGACGTCGTCGATCGGCGAGCAGGCCGCCGCCACCGCCTCGGGGAAGCCGTCCACGTCGTCGAGCGACCCGGTCACGAGCGCCGGCACGGGCCCGGCGCTCCCGTAGACGGCCCGGATCTCGCCGCGCTCGCGGTCGACCCGAAGCGCGAGCGAGCAGACCGCGATCACCATCGCGTTCCGCGTCCCCACCTTCATGAACGTCTCCGTCGCAACGGCCGGCGGCACCGCGACCGAGGCGATCAGCTCGTCGGGCTCGAGCGCGTTCTTCTTCGGCCCGAGCAGGAACTCGGCGAGCGGGAGCACGCGCTCGCCGCGGAGCGAGACGAGCCTGACCTCGGCGCCAGCGACGAGGAGCGGCGGCAGCGCATCGCCCGCGGGCGAGGCGGTGCCGAGGTTGCCGCCGATCGTGCCGCGGTTCCGGATCTGCGGAGACCCGACCGTCCGGGAGGCCTCGGCGAGCGCCGGCAGGGCGGCGGCGACCTCTGCGACCATCAGGGCCGTGTACGTGAGCCCGGCGCCGAGGACGAGGCGGCCGCCGTCGCGCGCGAAGCCGCCGAGCTCCGCCACCCGCCCGAGGTCGAGCATCGCGGGCGGTCGCAGGCGATCGAAGTTCACCTGCACCATCACGTCCGTGCCGCCGCGGATCGGGTGCGCGTCGGGGTGCTCGGCCCGGAGCCGGAGCGCCTCCTCGAGCGACCGTGGTCGGAGAAGGTCCATCAGCGCTCCTCGCGGACGTACGGCGTGCCGAGCGCGGCCGGGGCGCCGAGGCGGCGGCGGGCGCCGGCGGTCGAGACGAGGACGAGGACGAGGACGGTCATCACGTAGGGAAGCGCCTGAAAGAGCTGTGGCGCGATGGTAACTCCCCGTGCCTGGAGGTTCGAGGGCAGCGCCGAGAAGGCGCCGAAGAAGTACGCCCCGACGAGGCAGAGGATCGGACGCCAGAACGCGAAGATGACGAGCGCGATCGCGATCCAGCCGGCGCCCGCGGTGAGCCCGTCGACCCACTGCGGCGTCACCGAGAGCGAGAAGCAGGCACCCGCGATCCCGGCGAACGCGCCGCCGGCGATCGTGTGGACGTAGCGGACGCGCGCGACGGAGATCCCCATCGCGTCGGCCGCGGCGGGCGACTCGCCGACCGAGCGCAGCTCGAGCCCGGGACGCGTGCGGCAGAGGTACACGCCGACGAGGATCGTCGCCGCCCAGGAGAGGTAGACGAGGAAGCTCTGGTCGAAGAGGATCGGGCCGAGGACGGGGACGTCGCCGAGACCGAGGAGGTCGAGCGACTCGAACGTGAACCGCGGCGGCTCGTTCGCCAGCTCGAGGTCGTTGCCGAGGTACGACGAGAGCCCTGCGGCGCCGCCGAAGATCGTCAGCGCGAGCCCGGACACGATCTGGTTTGCACGCAGCGTGACGACGAGGAACGCGTGGACGGTCGCGATCACCGCCCCGGCCACCAGCGCGACGAGGAGGGCGAGGAACAGCGCGAGCACCGTCGAGTTGCCGAGAGTCTGCACCGACCAGAACCCCATCACGGCGCCGCACAGCATCATCCCCTCGACGCCGAGGTTGAGGACGCCGGAACGCTCCGCCAGCAGCTCGCCGAGCGACGCGAAGAGGAGCGGCGTCCCGTACGTGACGGCGCTCGCGAGGATGACGACGAGCAGGGCGTCGTTCACCCGCTCGCCTCCGCACCCCGTGACCCCGCACCGCGGAGGCGACGCGCGAGCCGCACCCGGTAGCGGACGAAGAGCTCGCCGCCGAGGGTCGAGAACAGGATGAGCCCCTGGAGGATCCCGACGAGACCGGCCGGGAAGTCGCTGCCCTGAAGCGCGAAGCCCGCGTTCTGCAGCCCGCCGAGGAGGAACGCGACGAGCGCGACCGCGAACGGGTTGTAGCGGGCGAGGGCCGCGATCACGATCCCGGCGTACCCGTAGCCCGACTGGTCGAGGCCGCGCGGGTCGAGCTGGTGGCGGAAGTCGCCCATCTGGCTCGCGCCGCCGA
>VGCB01000321.1 GCA_016870235.1 Actinomycetota bacterium
CGCCGGCCGGGACGAGCCCAACCGCGGCGCCGATCCCGGCGAGCCCGACCAGCCGCAGGAGGGCGCGGCGCGACCCGCGCAAGGCCGCGACGAGTTGCTGGGAGCCGAGCGCTCCGAGGAAGAAGGCGGCGGCCAGGCCCGACGCGAGCGCCGCCGCGGCGGGAAGACCTCCCGGAGAGGCGATGGCCAAGGGAACGACGACGGAGGCGGCGAGCGGTGCGGCTGCGACCAGGGAGAGGAGCGTCGGCAGCGCAACCGCGACGTCGAGCGTGACCCGCGAGACGGGCGCGGACGCCACCTGCAGCCCGAGCCGCGACGGGCTCGGCAGGAGACGGGAGACGGTGGCGCCGGCGGCGAGCGCCGGCAGGAAGAGCGAGAGAATCAGCGGTCGGGTGGCACCGGCGTCGGCGAGAGCCGCTGCGGACGACCGCGCGAGCCCCGCGATCGACCAGGCGAGCACGATCGGCGCCGCGACGAACGCGATGCCGATCGCCGCTGCCGGCACCGGCGCGCGGCGCCCGGCGTCGAGCGCGCGACGGGCGGTGCACCGCAGGACGGCCTCAAAGAGCTGCCAGGCCATCACGCACCCGTTCTCGAAGGTCGGTCTCGCCGAGAGCTCCCAGCACGGCGTCCTCGAGCCCCGCGGGACCGCGCTCGGCAGCGACGCTCGCCGGCGAGCCCGCGGCGACGACACGGCCCGCGGCGAGGACGATCACCTCGCTGCACGCGCGGTG
The DNA here is from genome assembly GCA_016870235.1 of Actinomycetota bacterium. The sequence continues at coordinate 735 of VGCB01000321.1, forward strand.
GGCGAAGTGGAGATCCTGCGTGGCGAGGAGGACGGAGCGGCCCGCCTCGGCGACGGCCGCGATCGTCGCTTCGAGGGCGACGATCGCCTCCGGATCGAGCGCAGCCGTCGCCTCGTCGATCAGCGTCAGCGGAGCTCGGAGCTGCATCGCCGCCACGATCGCCGCGCGTCGTCGCAGGCCGCGCGACAACGCTCCCATGCGAGCCCGCCGGTACCCGTCGAGACCGAACACGTCGAAGAGGAGCTCTGCCCTGCGCGCCTGGTCGTCTCCGCCACGATGGAGCGCGCGCTGCAGGGCGACGTACTCCTCGGCGGTCAGCTCGTCGAGGCCGGTCGGCTCGTCGGGGACGACGGCGACGCTGCGCCGGCCCTCGAGGCTCCCGGCTGCCGCTCCGCAGACGGTCAGCTCCCGCGAGCGGGCGGGGATCAGACCGAGCACGGCGCCGAGGAACGTCGTCTTCCCGGACCCGTTCGGGCCGACGAGCCCGACGACCGAGCCGGCCCCGACGCTGAGCGACACGTCGTCGAGGGCGCGCACCGGGCCGTACGCGTGCGAGACGGAGCGCGCGACGAGAGCCGGGGGAGGACAGCACGCGGCTGTCCTCCCCCGATCTCCGGGGATGCTGGGTCCTACCGGCCCTTGCACGAGACCTTGAACCCGCTCCAGATGCTGAAGCTGATGTCCGCGTCGCCGCCCGTGGCGCGGCAGTAGGCCGCGTACCCGATCGCGAGCGTGAACATGAAGCCGACGCCCACCGTCCACCAGACGATGTCCGCCCGCCGCTCGAGGTCGAGCCCGGAGCCGAGCGCCGGAGCCGTGTAGTGGGCCGTCGAGGGCCCCAGAAGTGCCAGTTCCACACGATCCTCCTTCTTCGATGGCTTGCACGACCCACCGTAGGAGCGAAGGTGTTACAGGGGTGTGCCGGGTTCGCGCCGAAAGTGCAACAAACACCTAACGACCGCCCGCTACGGTGGGTGCGACCCCAACGACCAACCGAAGGCCGCTGCGGTGGCTCGATCGCGTCCCCGATCAAGGAGGAGTAACCGTGCACCGTGCTGCCCTGCTCATCGCCCTGCTCGCGACTCTCGTCCTCGCGACGTCCGCGTCAGCGGCCGAGCGCATGTGGATCGGCTTCCACGACGACCCCTCGTTCCGCTGGTCGGAGAACCGCCAGCCGGAGCTCGACGCCGCCCGCGCCGCGAACGCGACGATCGTGCGGATCCTCGTCGAGTGGCACCAGGTCGCGCAGACGAAGCCGGCGAACCCGAGGAACAGCTTCGACAAGGCGTATGCGTTCTCGGAGATCGACGAGCTCGTCCGGAACGCACAGGCGCGCGGGATGGAGATCAACCTCTGCCTCTGGGGCACGCCCGGCTGGGCGAACGGCGGCGGCAAGCCGAACGTCGCGCCCACGAACCCGAAGGACTACGCCGACTTCGCAAGGGCCGTCGCGTCGCGGTACTCGGGCAAGCGGGCCGGGTTCCCGTTCGTCCGCTTCTACAGCATCTGGAACGAGTCCAACCTGAGCCTCTTCCTCTCGCCGCAGTACGGCGGTGCCGGCGACATCGTCGGGCCCGCCGCCTACGCGAAGCTCGCAAACGCGGCCGTCCCGGCGATCAAGGCCGCGAGCCCGAAGGCGCTCGTCGCGATCGGCGAGACCTCGTCGACCGGCCGGGACAAGCCGAGGGCGGGCACGGGGAGCGACTCCGTGGCCCCGGCCACGTTCGCGCGCCTCCTGGCGCCCCTCGTCAAGGGCATCAAGTTCGACGCGTGGGCCCAGCACCCGTACCCCTTCCCCGTCAATCAGAAGCCGTCGCAGAAGGTGCGCTACCCGAACGTGACGCTGCTCTCCTTTCCGCAGTTCCAGAAGGACCTCGACAAGTGGTTCGAGCGGAAGAACCTGCCGATCTGGATCACGGAGTACGGCCACGAGACGAAGCCGGGCGAGCCGCTGGGCGTCACCGAGGCCGTCCAGGCGAAGTACGCCCGCCAGGCGATCGAGATCGCCCGCTCGTACCCGAACGTCCCGATGTTCATCTGGTTCGTGTTCCGCGACTCGAAGGGGAGCGTCTGGCAGAGCGGCCTCTACCGCGAGAACGGCAAGCCGCGCCCCTCGCTCGCGACCTGGTCGGCGGCCGCCAGGACCGTCGACATGCGCAACGGGCTCGTTCGCGTCAAGGGCGGAGCGAAGGAGCCGACCGTGACCGTGCAGCTTCGCGAGCTCTGTGCGAACAACCCGGTGGGCGCGGCGGTCGGCACGAACACCCGCGTGTACGACGGCAAGAAGCTCGTCGGCGTCGCACAGCCCGCCGGGGCGCTCGCGATCGACTGCACAGTCAGGATCAAGCTCCCGATCACGGTTGCGAAGGGCAAGACCTACACCGCGACTGTCGACGCGAACACCCTCGTCAGCAAGCTGTCGCGGACGATCACGATCGTCGGCGCCTGAGCTCCGGGGCGGGACGCGGCCCTGCGCCGCGTCCCGCCCTCACATCGGCCGGCAGTTGACGAGCCCGCCGTCGACGAGGAGGGCCTCGCCGTTGACGAAGCTCGCGCGATCCGAGGCGAGGAAGACGGCGGCGCGCGCCTGCTCTCTCGGATCGGACGTCCGTCGCAGCGGCACGAGCCGCTGCGCGGCCCTCTCGGCCTGCTCCTCGTCGGCGAGGTCGGCGAGCATCGGCGTACGCGCGAGGGCGGGACAGATCGCGTTGACCCGGACGCCGTAGCGGCCCACGTCGACCGCGGCCGCGCGGGTGAGACCCACGACCGCGTGCTTCGAAGCCGTGTAGGCAGCGCTCGCGGTCAGCCCGAGGACGCCGTTGACGGAGGCGTTGTTGACGATCGCTCCGGCGCCGCGCTCGATCATCCCGGGGAGCACCGCGCGCATGCCGAGGAAGACCGAGTGGGCGTTCACCCGCAGCAGCCGGTCGAGGTCGTCCAGCGTCGTCTCCAGGAACGGGCGCGACGCGAAGACGCCGGCGTTGTTGAAGAGCACGTCGACCCGCCCGTGACGCTCGAGGGCAGCGGCGACGTAGCGCGCGACGTCGCCCTCGTCAGCAGCATCAGCGACGACCGCCAGCACGTCCTCGGAGCCGCCGGCGAGCGCATGCGTCTCGACCAGCGCGTCGGCCGAGAGATCCACGGCGACGACCCGGGCTCCCTCGGCCATGAACTCGAGCACGGATGCCCGGCCGATCCCGCTGCCCGCGCCCGTGATCACGGCGATCTTCCCTTCGAGCTCTCCCATCGCGCCCTCCCGTCCCGTCGCTCCAGGGATCATCCTCCCAGGTGCGGCCGACGCCGGCGCCGACGCGGATCGGCCGAGTACACGTGTACGCAAGGTCGGTCGTGGTCGGCGGCTCTCAGACCGAGCAGGCCGAGGACGCAGGGAGCCTCGCTACCGGGCGTACCGGGGCGACCGTCGACGACGGCATGCGAAGCGTCTGAGAGCCGCCGGGCCGACCGACCTTGCGGACA
>VGCB01000322.1 GCA_016870235.1 Actinomycetota bacterium
GCGCGCCTCGGAGGTCGTGACGGGCAGCGCCGGATGCCGAGACCCGATGGAGCTCGCGCCCCGCAAGAGCGACCGCGCGGGCGGCCGAGACCGCGTCGCCGCCGTCCTCGGCGCAGGCGGCCTCGATCGCGGCCGCGGCGACGGCGACGACGTCGAGCGCCAGCGTCAGCGCCGCGCCCTTGAGCGCGTGGGCCTGCCGGGCGCACTCGGGATCGGCGCCGTGCTCGGCGATGTGCTCCGTCAGCGTGTCGATGCGCGCGGCGAGCCCGGCCGCGTGCTCGGTACGCAGCTGCTCGACGGCGTCGGGCTTCACACGATCCCGCGCCGCCGGGCCTCGAGGACCGCCTCTGCGCGCCGGCGGACCCCGAGCTTCGTATAGCTCCGCTCGAGCAGCGTTTTGACCGTCTCGTCCCCGATCCCGAGCTCGGCCGCGATCCCCCGGTTGGTCTTCCCGGCCGCGGCAAGGCGGATCACGTCGCGCTCGCGCGGGGCGAGCGGCGCCTCGCCGTCGCGGCGGCGAGGATGGGCGGCATCGAAGAGCTCTTCGCCGTCGATCACGCAGCGGAGAGCGGCGAGGAGGCGGCTCGGATCGGACGACTTGAGGACGCTTGCCTGGATCCCGGCTTCCCGCGCGGTCTCGTTGAGGCCCCTCTGCACGCTCGCCGTCATCAGGACGACCGGCGCCTGGCTCCCGTTGCGGCGCATCTGGCGGACGAGGTCCGTGCCGAGTCGGTCAGGGAGGTGCTGATCGACGAGGACGAGATCGACGCGCCGGCGGCGGATGAGCCCGAGCGCCTCCTCCGCAGCGCTCGCCTCGCCGGCGACGCGGAATTCGCTGCCCTCGAGGACGAGCCCGACCCAGTCGCGGACGATCGCGTCGTCCTCGACGAGGAGCACGTCGACGGAGCCCGGTCGGCGAGCGGGCGCAGGCCGCGCGGCGGCGCTCGACTGCTGCCGCTCGAGCTGTCCGGGAGCGTGCTCCGCCGCGCCGGTTCCCATCGGGAACGACCTCCTTCCATCGCCGCCGCCGTCGCAGCATAGTACGCGGGCCGGGAGATGTCCGGAAAATGTCGAAGCTCTAGTGCGGCGTCTCACAGGTAGACCGGACACGATTGTTGTGAGACACCGCACTACCATGCTTGCTGCACGCCGGCCATGCCAGGACGGTGCGGAGACAACGGACGGGCGTGATCCTGAAGCGGTCGCAGCGCGTCTCACCCGGTCTCGGGTGCAACGCTGCGAGAAGCCGCACTAGACAATCGTCGCGGTCGCGATCGCGCGCTGCCGCTCGGAGCCCAGGGCCTCGTCGAGCTTCCGGGCGAGCTCGCCCGACGCGTGCAGCTCCTCGGTGATGTCGGCGCCGCCGATCAGCTCGCCCTTGATGAAGACCTGCGGGATCGTGGGCCAGTCGCTGATCGCCTGCAGCTCCTGCCGGATGCGGGGGTCGGGGAGGATGTCGACGGCGGTGATCGGAGCGCCGGCGTCCCAGAGCGCCTGGAGCGCCCGCGCCGAGTTCCCGCACGCGATCTGCTGCGGCGTGCCCTTCATGAAGATGGCTACGGGCTCCTGCTCGATGACGGCCCGGATGCGGTCGGTGATGTCTGACATGACGTCCTTTCGACGGTCGTGCGAGATCAGGGGGTGCGCGTCGAGATCCGGAGCTCGTGGATCGACCCGTCCGCGAGGGGAGTCGCGAGCGCCGCGTTCACCAGCCGGTGTTGATCGACGAGCGAGAGCCCACCGAACGCGCCCGACACGACGGTCACGTGGAAGTGGTCGCCGCCGCCCGTCCGGTCGACGACGTCGACGGCAGCGCCGGGGAAGGCCTCCTCGAGCAGCCGCTGGATGGTCTCGGTCACCATGGACGCATGATTGCAACGGCGGCCGTGACGCGCGCATTCCGCACGCGAGCACATCCGCGACGCTTGTGAGGCGACCGGCGAGGACGGCGGCCCTACAATCGCGCTATGGCCCACCCTGACTCCTTCGGCGCGCGCTCCTCGATCCAGGTCGGCGGCGTCTCCCACGAGATCTTCCGGCTCGATGCGCTGCAGGCGCGCTTCGACGTCCTCCGCCTGCCGTACTCGCTGCGGATCCTGCTCGAGAACGTGCTGCGGCGCGAGGACGGCGTCAACGTGACGCCGGCCGACGTCGAGGCGATCGCCGCCTGGGACGCCAGGGCGGAGCCGGTGAACGAGGTCACCTTCGCGCCTGCGCGCGTCCTCCTGCAGGACTTCACCGGCGTGCCGGCGATCGTCGACCTCGCCGCGATGCGGAACGCGATGGCGGATCTCGGCGGCGATCCCGGGCGGATCAACCCGCTGATCCCGGCGGAGCTCGTGATCGACCACTCCGTGCAGGTCGACGACTTCGCGTCGCGCCTCGCGATCCAGCGCAACTCGGAGCTCGAGTTCGAGCGGAACCGGGAGCGCTACGCGTTCCTGCGCTGGGGCCAGGGCGCCTTCGACAACTTCAAGGTGGTGCCGCCGAACACCGGGATCGTGCACCAGGTCAACCTCGAGTACCTCGCCCGGGTCGTCGAGAGCAGGGACGGGCAGGCGTTCCCCGACACGCTCGTGGGCACGGACTCGCACACGACGATGATCAACGGGCTCGGCGTCCTCGGCTGGGGCGTCGGCGGGATCGAGGCCGAGGCGGCGATGCTCGGCGAGGCGATCTCGATGCTCGTGCCGCAGGTCGTCGGCTTCCGGCTGACCGGCGAGCTGCCGCAGGGCGCGACCGCCACCGACCTCGTGCTCACCGTCACGCAGATCCTCCGCAAGACGGGCGTCGTCGGGAAGTTCGTCGAGTACTTCGGCGAAGGGCTCGCCGGGCTGCCGCTCGCCGATCGGGCCACGATCGCGAACATGGGGCCCGAGTACGGCGCCACCTGCGGGTTCTTCCCGGTCGACGAGGAGACGCTCCGCTACCTGCGCCTCACGGGCCGCAGCGAGGAGCGCGTCGCGCTCGTGGAGGCCTACTGCAAGGAGAACCTGCTGTGGCACACGCCGGCCGAGCCGGCGACGTACTCCGAGATCGTCGAGCTCGACCTCTCGAGCGTCGAGCCGTCGCTCGCCGGCCCGCGCCGGCCTCAGGATCGGATCGCGCTCACGAACGCGAAGCAGTCGTTCCTCGACGCCCTGCCCGAGTTCGGCGTCGACTACGGGAACGGAATCGACGAGGGCGTGGCCGAGACGTTCCCCGCCTCCGACCCGACCGCCGGGCAGCAACCCGGCGCCGAAGTGAGCACGGGCGACCAGGCCGTGCCCGCGGCTGTTGCCGACCGCCCGGCAGGGGGCGTCGCGTGCGAGATCGAAGGCGACACGTTCCACCTCGACCACGGCTCCGTCGTCATCGCCGCGATCACTTCCTGCACGAACACGTCGAACCCCGCGGTCATGCTCGCGGCCGGCCTCCTCGCGAAGAACGCGGTCGAACGCGGGCTCACGCGGCGGCCGTGGGTGAAGTCGAGCCTCGCGCCCGGCTCCAAGGTCGTGACCGAGTACTACGAGAAGGCCGGGCTCACGCCCGCCCTCGAGGCGCTCGGCTTCCACACCGTCGGCTACGGCTGCACGACGTGCATCGGCAACTCGGGCCCGCTGCCGGAGCCGGTATCGAAGGCGATCGCCGACGGCGACCTCGTCGCCTGTGCGGTCCTTTCGGGCAACAGGAACTTCGAGGCGCGCGTGCACGCCGAGGTGAAGGCGAACTACCTCGCCTCGCCGCCGCTCGTCGTCGCCTACGCGATCGCCGGGCGCATGGACGTCGACCTCACGACAGAGCCGATCGGCCACGATCCGAGCGGCGAGCCGGTCTACCTGTCGGAGATCTGGCCGTCTCCCGCCGACGTGCAGGCGGCGATCTCCGGCTCGATCGGCGAGGAGATGTTCGAGGAGACCTACGCCAACGTGTTCGAGGGCGACCCGGCCTGGCGCGAGCTGCCCGTCCCGACCGGCCAGCTCTTCGACTGGGACCCGGCGTCGACCTACGTGCGGCGCGCGCCGTACTTCGACGGGATGGCGTCGGGCGAAGGCACGGTCGAGGACATCGCCGGCGCCCGCTGCCTCGTGTCCGTCGGCGAGTCGGTCACGACCGACCACATCTCCCCGGCGGGCTCGATCAAGCCCGACTCGCCGGCCGGGAAGTACCTCCTCGAGCACGGGGTCGAGCGGAAGGACTTCAACTCCCTCGGCTCCCGGCGCGGCAAC